>JAITBC010000239.1 GCA_031283785.1 Tannerella sp.
CATGCTGTTCAACAAAAACAATCTTTGCTATCCTGTTCTGTCAACACAAGTAAAGCAACATTCACTTTGCAAATATATCAAATTTACTCGCAAAGATAAAAATTATTTCATCTTCAGCATTCTTTCTTTCACTTTTTAGTACATCGCAGATTCAACCATCCAATGCAACAAAATCAGTAATACGTTCAAAGAAGTCAGGATGACGCTCCTGTTTTCCTGCTCGACGGCGGTGTCGATCTCTCAGTTGCCAAAACGTTTTTTTTGTTGATTACGCCCGGACGTTCTTCGATAGACACCTTGTCGGGGATTACATTTTTTTTGCCGTCTATGGGTCGCCCGAACGTTTATCCTAACGGATATACTGATATATCCGCTCAATGGAAACTATCGGAATACCTTTTGATTTGGCTTTGCCGACGATTTGTTCCGTAGACCCTGAACCATCACTGTTATTTCAACATCGGGACGCGATGAAGACAAATGATTTGTAACCTAACCGATAATCTGTTTTTGTACCAAACAACTGTTTCCGGATAATTTCATACTCGCGTTCGCAGCTAACGGCAAACATCTTTTTTTATCCGCCGATCGTTCTACAAAATGTATACCTTCCTCACAACATCATTATAACTGCCCGAACATACATTTTTAACGTTATATTATATTGCTATCCAAAATATTATCCGTAACTTTGCATTCAATAAAAATAACGACGTATGAAAACAATATACATAAAACCCGCAAACGAAGATGTTATTCCATTCTTAAAGCAACTCCTGTCCAATCCGGCATGGGTCGCCGACATAACTGTTTACGACGACATACAAGGTGAACAAATGCCGTTTTTATGTTCCGCAGACGAACTGAACGAAAGTTTACGCCGTATGGAAGAAGAACTGTCCCAAGGTATAACAGGCGGCCTTACGTCCGCTCAGATAAATCTATCAACCTGTACGGCAACGGCCTGCCTGGTCGAAAACCCGGACATTGTTAAAAAATGAAGAAAAAGAAATCGCAAACTGTTTAATAAAAGCAACAACCAAACAATGAACGAAATAAACACAGGCGAAATCATATTGTATCAACCGGATAATTCGATACAGTTGGAAGTTAGGATAGAAGACGAAACCGTTTGGCTATCCCAAATGCAAATGGCAGAACTGTTTGATACAACAAAACAAAACGTTAGTCTACACATCAATAATATTTTCAAAGAAGGAGAGTTGGAAAAAAAATCAACTGTCAAGGATTACTTGACAGTTCAGCAGGAGGGAGAACGGTCTGTACAGAGAACTGTTTCTTTCTACAATCTTGATGTAATCATTTCGGTTGGTTATCGTATCAAATCCCGTCCTGCCACGTTATTCCGTATCCGGGCAACGAAAATCCTCAAAACGTATCTACTTAAAGGCTACACGATTAATCCGCGTTTTGAACGCCTGGAACAACGCGTATCCGAAACCGAACAAAAAATCGACTTCTTCGTCAAAACCTCCCTCCCGCCGGCAGAAGGCATATTCTACGACGGACAGATTTTTGACGCCTATGCTTTCGTATCCAACCTGATAAAGCAGGCAAAGCAATCCATTGTGTTGATCGACAACTATGTGGACGAAAAGTATCTTACTCCTGCTGTCCAAACGCGCAAAAAACGTGACAGCAACAGTTTACACGGCACAAATAACGCCCCAACTGCAACAGGACATACGGAAGCACAACGCCCGGTACCCTCCCGTTACCGTCAAAATCTTCAACCGTTCGCACGACCGCTTCCTGATCGTCGACAACGACGTCTATCACATCGGCGCCTCCCTGAAAGACCTTGGCAAAAAATGGTTCGCCTTCGCCAAAATGAATATCCCCGCAAGTGTTTTACTCTAACAGGTTTAAACCGTAAAAAAAATATAACCCGATGAATAACAGTTATAAAAATCAGATAGATTCTTATGAATCTACTTTAACGGAATATCAGGATTTCATTGTTGATAAATTCAATCCGCAGGACTTTGTCGAATATAATGAAATACTGTTTGCTGCGCACAGCTGCGCTATCGAAGGCAATTCGTTCTCAGTGAATGATACAAGGGAACTCAAAGAAAAAGGGCTGGGAATGATTCCGCACGGAAAGACACTCTATGAAGCTTTTGAAATACTGGACCACTTCAAGGCGTACGAATACTTATTGAACAGCCTGGATAAACCCCTGTCGGAGGACTTGCTAAAACATACGCACAGGCTCCTGACGGAACATACATTGCCCTATCGTATCAGAGACGCCGTTCCCGGAGAATACACCCATACGGATATGGCCGCCGGAGATACCGTTTTCGGCGACCATACCAAATTGATTCCGCAAGTTCCCAAACTGCTGGACAGCACCCGGAATGAAATGGAAAAAGGAACGATACATCCTGTCATTCTATCGGCGCGATTTCATTGCTTTTTTGAATATCTTCATCCATTCCGGGATGGTAACGGGCGTATCGGAAGATTGTTTTCAAACTTTATTCTTTTGAAAATGAACAGGCCCTTGATTATTATCCGGAAAGAAGACAAAGAAAAATATATCCAGGCCCTTATACAGTACAGGAAAGAAAGAACCGATGAGCATGTTACAGATTTCTTCTTCGCGGCGGCCATCGGCCGTATGAAACAGGAAATAGAAGAAAAGAAAAACCTGTCCCATAATTACGTTACTGGAATGGAAAAAACAAAAAACAATTGTAACTACTCAGGTGCTTCAAAAAAGGAGGCTCTATAACGTTTTGTGTGGGTAAAAAGAAAAGGCTCTATAACGAATCGTGTGGGTACTCCAGAAACGCTGTATGCCAATAGGCATTTTTCGTACGAACCTGAGAATGAAACGAAACGATATGCCTGAAAAATACTGCAAGCGCTTTCTCGCATGTTAAACATTTGACATAAAGGATATTCTATATTCAATCCTACGCCGTTTGGAGTAGAAAAGAAGAGGCTTTGTCGCTTATACCCGGATTTATCCGGGCGTTATTCATAGAAAACACCTGTCGGCATACAATCCATGTGAATACATCTTACCCATATAAAACGTTATAGAGCCAAAAATATCATACTCCCTTGCTCGTATCTAATGAGTTTATTTTTACAAAAAATATAGCTGCAACAATCGGTACATGTAATAAATGTCTTATCTTTGCAATCGAATTTAAAATGTTTACAGCAATGAAAAAAGGAGATAAAGCAAAGGTTTCTCCGAAACTTACAGGAGAAAACGAATGGATTGAAGGAGAAGTTATTGATGTCGAAAAAAACCCGTTCAGAGGCGTTGTAATAGATATAAAGGACAAGTTGGGAAGAATTTTTTTCGGAGAGGACAAATTTTTTATGCCGGTATGAGCTATTTATAAACAAAACACTAAATGCCTTATGTTTGCAATAGCTTTTGATATGGTTGTGTCAGACCTTAAAGAACACTACGGAGAACCGTATAACAACGCTTATTATGAAATCAGTGAAAAACGGCTATTATATTAGCGGCGCATTCGATGCCGGATACAATTCCTCCGGGACTGCTGGTAAGGGAGAACAATTGGATGTAACAACATATTCCCAACAATATGGTGATTCATATAATTATGTATATGACATAACAATACTCCCAAATGTCGATAAATGATTAATATTATGAAACGAATTTTCAGTGTGCTTTCCGTGTTATTATGGATATTTTCCTGTTCCGATAAAAATATCGAGTATCCGGTTATTCGTACTGTACAAAAAGCGTTTGTAGAGAATTATGTTTATCCAAAGTCCTGTAATTTGAAATACTCGACTGATTATGAAGGAAACATAGCGATAACGATCAATGTTGCGGGCAATGTTTATTCTCAACATTCATCAGAGGATTCCGTAATATACTGGAAATATGCCTGTCAATATGGAGACACGGCTTATAGTAAAGTGAAAGCGCCGATCCCGACAGGATGTTGTACAAAACTTAATTCAATAGATATACTGTGCGATAAGGATTTTGACAGTCATCACACGAAGCATTGGTTTCTCTGAGTGATATCACCGAGTATAACGGTACGTCATACAGAAGTTACATCCAAAGCGGTTATAAAAACTCTGACGGCAGCACATGGCTCATAAAGAATAATCTTTCCGAAATGAAAGGCGATGATTATTTGTTCTTGGAAGCTGACGGTTCAATGACATTAAAAATTAAAGGTTCAAAAAACTTGCCGCAGGGAGAATATAAATTCACCATAATTTTCGTGACGGACGACAATGAGGTTGTAAAGAGTGATATTACAGTTGTGAAGTGATTACCGGTTAATTCAAAATATAAATTTTCATGGTAGAGGCTGTTCTTAAAAAAGTTCAGCCTCATTTTCTTTGCCGAAAAATTAATTTCGATTTTTGTTCCGTTACATTAAAAATGCTTACCTTTGCGCGTCGAAACTCCTATGTTATATTTTAAAGAATAATATAGTGAAGGTTTATGCAAATGGAACGATTAGTTGAGCATATAGAGCGTTTGTTATTATGGCACAATTGTGTTATAATACCGGAATTTGGAGGATTTGTCCTTCAAAGGACTCCGGCTGTATGTACGGGCGACGAGCATTTGTTCGTTCCGGCTCGTAAGGAAATCGTCTTCAACCCGACGTTAACGCATAATGACGGACTGTTGACGGAATCATACATGCAGGAATATGCCGTGGATTTTGATGAAGCCCTGAAGTATGCCGGAACCGATGTGGCCGACATGAAAGAGTATCTGGAGCATGACCGGCAAATAAAATTCGGACGGATCGGCATGTTTGTAAAAGAAGAAAAACGTACTGTTTTTATACCTTCGAAAAAAAACGGTGAATTATTTTGCCCGTCTTTTTACGGCTTGCCGGTATTCTATTATCTTTCACTTGCAGCGCTTCGGCCGTCTATTTGCAGTGCAGACAATGCGGCCGGTGGTTCGACGGCGGATTCTTTGGAGGCAGCACAGTCCAAAACGAATAACAGGGCGAACAAGACCGAATCAAATCATATAATCTATGCAATACCTGTTACGCGTACGTTTGTGAGCGTATTCGCTGCTATGGTTGCGGCCATAGTCCTGTTCTTTTTGATATCCACGCCGGTGAAAGATGTAAATAATGTATCCTATTCGGCAAGTTTTGTGCCTCCTGAGATAATGCCGAAAAAATCTGTCGACGAAATTGTATTCAACACATTTGCGGATAAAGACATCCCCGGCGTAGAAACGGATAAAACGGCGATGAATACATCCGGCGACGCCCAAAAGGAAGGTCTCCCGGAAATGAAAGACGGATTCCCGTCTGTAAGACAGGAGCCGGAGGAAATAACTGTTGAAACAGGAACAAAACCCGATAGAACTGTTCCCGTAACATCCGCAACGAAATCGCCGGCGTCCGCAACGAAATCACCGGCGACATCCGCAACGAGAACATCGGCGACTGCGGCGAAATCAGCAACGCGATCACCGGCAACATCCGCGACTAAAACATCGGAATCCGCGGCGGGATCAACTGCTGCAACATCTTCGGCGAGATCATCCGCATCAAAACCCGTTACGACGAACGCCCCGGCGTCGGGTAAGTTTTATGTGATTATCGGAAGCTTTAAAACCCGTACAAAGGCACAGGAATATATCAATCGTTTGGGGAATGATATTGCAGGCAGCGCCGGTATAATTGTAAATGACGGCAAGGTTCGCGTATATGTACAGCAGTTTTCTAATGAAAAACAGGCGCTTTCTTATTTGAATAAGATCCGTCAAAATCCCGCTCATCAGCAAGCGTGGTTATATAAAAGACAATGAATCTTTCGATTTCTCATAATACATCAATGAATACACGCAAATATACAGGAAATAATTGTGTTTTTTTAATATCAACAAATCAAAATATTAACTTTTTAATTTATGGCAGAAGCAAAAGAAACGCTTTTCCCGGAGTTCCCGCCCGTGTCCGCGCAGCAGTGGATAGATAAGATTACAGCCGATCTTAAGGGAGTTCCGTATGGGAAAAAGATGATTTGGAAGACAGGCGAAGGATTTGACGTAAATCCTTTTTATTGCGCCGAAGACATTGAAGGGTTGGCGATAACAACGTCGTTGCCCGGAGAATTTCCGTATGTACGCGGAACAAAAATTTGTAATTCATGGCTCGTACGTCAAGATCTCGATGTAATCGACTGTAAGGCCGCCAATGGAAAAGCAAAAAAAATAGTGGCGGAGGGTGGCGTTACATCACTGGGTTTTCATCTGAAAGGAGATGCGGTTAACGAAGCAAACGTAGCTTTGCTG
The DNA here is from genome assembly GCA_031283785.1 of Tannerella sp. The sequence goes on from JAITBC010000239.1 coordinate 6,311, forward strand.
CTCGACGGAATCTGTCCTGAAAAAACGGAGCTTAATTTTAAGACATGTAACCGTAAAGCCGTTGAATTGATCGGCATCCTGGTCGAACTGTTCAAAACGAAAGGTGCGGATGCGTCGAAATGTAAAGGCTCGGTAGCGTATAATCCGTATAAAAGACCTTTGCTTGACGGCGTTGTGTTGGACGACGACTGGGTGAACGAAGCGGCTGCTGTTGTTAGAGCCGGCGAAGCGTTACCCGGATATCGCGTACTTGCTGTCGATGCATGTTTCCTGAATGATGCAGGCTCGTATATCACGCAGGAACTCGGATATGCGCTCTCATGGGGGAATGACCTGATCGCAAAACTGTCGGATGCGGGTTTGCCCACCGGAGCAGTTGCCGAAAAAATAAAATTCAACTTCGGTGTATCGTCCAATTATTTTATGGAAATAGCAAAGTTCCGTGCAGCCCGCCGGTTATGGGCGGAAATCGTTAAAACTTATCAGCCGGGCTGCAATTGTCAGCCTGCCTGCGGCGACGACAGTGGCGACGGGTGCGGTAATAACGGATTTTGTGCCTGCGCCTGCAGGATGAAGGCACATGCCCGTACGTCGGCATGGAATCTTACGGTTTTCGACGCTTATGTGAATCTGCTTCGCACACAGACGGAAACGATGTCGGCCGCTATTGCCGGAGTAGATTCCATCACGGTTTCGCCCTATGACGAAATCTTTAAGACGCCGGATGATTTTTCGGAACGTATTGCGCGTAATCAGCAGTTACTGTTGAAGGAAGAATGTCATTTCGACAAAGTTGCAGACCCTGCCGCAGGCTCGTATTATATAGAAACGCTTACGCACTCGCTGGCCGAAGCTGCATGGAAACTGTTCCTTGACGTCGAAGACAAAGGCGGTTTCACGAATGCGGCAAACAACGGCGAAGTTCAGCAGGCTGTCAACGAATCGAACAAAGCTCGCCGAATGATGATAGCGACACGCCGGTCGACTTTGCTTGGGACAAACCAGTATCCTAATTTTACGGAAACGGCAGGCAATAAAATCGAACCGTCGGCGAGCGCGTGTGATTGCGGATGCCGATGCGGGGACGCTACTGTTACCCGACTGGATTTCTCGCGCGGAGCATTTGATTTTGAGACGCTTCGCCTTGCAACGGAAAAGAGCGGTCGCAGGCCGAAGGTGTTTATGCTTACCATCGGGAATCTTGCAATGCGTCTGGCGCGTTCTCAGTTTTCATCGAATTTCTTTGCCTGTGCAGGATATGAGATTATTGATAATTTGGGCTTCGAAACCGTAAAGGATGGCGTTGAAGCTGCGCGTGAGAAGAAAGCTGATATCATTGTCCTCTGTTCAAGCGACGATGAATATGCGACGTTTGCTCCCGAAGCATATAAGTTGACAGGAGATAAGGAATTATTTGTAGTGGCAGGAGCGCCGGCATGTATGGATGACCTTAAAGCTGCGGGAATAAGCGATTTTATTAATGTAAAAAGCAATGTGCTTGAAACATTACGGATGTTTAATCAAAAAATGAATATAGGAGATTAACAGGTATGAGACCGGACTTTAAAAATATAGATATAAAATCAGGTTTTGCCACATCGAATGTGACGGAATGGAACAAATCCAACGGTATCGAAGCCGGTTGGAATACGCCTGAACAAATACAGGTGAAATCCGTTTATACGAAAGACGACCTCGACGGGATGGAGCATCTTCATTACGCCGCAGGCCTTCCGCCTTATTTGCGCGGCCCTTACAGCGGTATGTATGTGACGCGCCCGTGGACAATCCGCCAATATGCGGGATTCTCTACTGCCGAAGAATCAAATGCGTTTTATCGCCGTAATTTGGCATCAGGCCAGAAAGGTCTCTCCGTAGCTTTCGACCTTCCGACGCACCGTGGTTATAACGCCGATAATCCCCGTGTTGTAGGCGATGTCGGTAAAGCGGGCGTGTCGATCTGTTCACTGGAAGATATGAAAGTCCTGTTCGACGGTATTCCGCTTAATCAGATGTCTGTTTCCATGACAATGAACGGCGCCGTCCTTCCCGTACTTGCGTTTTATATAAATGCAGGCCTGGAGCAGGGCGCTAAGCTGGAAGAAATGGCCGGTACGATTCAGAATGATATCCTGAAAGAATTTATGGTACGTAACACATATATTTATCCGCCGGAGTTCTCCATGAAAATTATTGCCGATATCTTCGAGTATACATCGCAGAAAATGCCCAAGTTCAATTCAATTTCAATATCCGGTTATCACATGCAGGAAGCAGGGGCAACAGCCGATATTGAAATGGCTTATACGCTTTGCGACGGAATGGAATACCTCCGCGCCGGAATAAACGCAGGTATTGATGTCGATGCTTTTGCTCCGCGTTTGTCGTTCTTCTGGGCAATCGGAATGAACCATTTTATGGAAATTGCCAAGATGCGTGCGGCACGTATGTTATGGGCGAAGATTGTTAAAAGTTTCGGCGCTAAAAATCCGAAATCGCTGGCCTTGCGTACGCACTGTCAAACGTCGGGATGGTCGCTTACCGAACAGGATCCGTTTAATAACGTCGGACGTACATGTATCGAAGCGATGGCAGCCACATTAGGACACACACAGTCGTTGCATACCAATGCGCTTGATGAGGCAATCGCTTTACCGACCGATTTCTCTGCCCGCATAGCGCGCAATACGCAGATTTATATACAGGAAGAAACGCAGATATGCAAACAGATTGACCCATGGGCAGGTTCTTATTATGTGGAGACCCTTACCAGCGAACTCGCACAGAAAGGCTGGGCATTGATACAGGAGATTGAGAGCATGGGCGGTATGGCCAAAGCCATTGAGACAGGCCTCCCCAAGATGCGTATCGAAGAGGCGGCTGCCCGCACGCAAGCGCGTATCGATTCGGGCGTTCAAATAATTGTAGGAGTGAACAGATATCGTCTGGAAAAAGAAGATCCTATCGATATCCTTGAAATTGATAATACGGCTGTTCGTGAGCAACAGATTCAACGGTTGAAGGAACTGCGCGACGAACGCGACGAAGAAAGCGTAAAGAAAGCCCTGGCTGACATTACGGAATGTGTGCGTACGAAGAAAGGCAATCTGCTCGATTTAGCCGTTAAAGCGGCAGGACTTCGCGCTTCGTTGGGAGAGATTTCAGATGCCTGTGAGGAAATCGCAGGACGTTATAAAGCAATAATCAGAACAATATCAGGAGTGTATTCATCGGAAACAAAGAACGACAACGACTTTAAGAAAGCCGTTGAACTGGCAGAAGAGTTTGCTAAGAAAGAAGGTCGTCAGCCTCGTATCATGATCGCCAAAATGGGGCAGGACGGTCACGATCGTGGAGCTAAGGTAGTAGCAACGGGATATGCCGATTGCGGATTCGATGTGGATATGGGACCTCTGTTCCAAACGCCCGAAGAAGCAGCCCGTCAGGCTGTTGAGAACGATGTTCACGTGTTAGGCGTCTCATCGCTTGCCGCAGGACACAAAACACTTATACCGCAGGTGTTAGAGGAATTGAAACGATTGGGGCGTCCCGATATTATTGTTGTGGCAGGAGGCGTTATCCCGGCACAGGATTATGAGTTCCTGTATAAAGCGGGAGTGGCGGCGGTCTACGGACCCGGCACGTCCGTAGTAAAAGCCGCCTGTCAGATCCTCGGAGTTTTGTTGGCGGAATAATATTCGGTTGATGCCGGAACGCGCATGTTAAACAAAAATCGACTGTCTCTGCGGTAGCGGAGACAGTCGATTTCGTGTTTGCTCAAACTCCAGTTATTTGTCCCATTCGTCCGTACGGAATGGAGCTAAAGGCAGTCCGTAATTGTTGTAGAGGTATCCCGGCTGACAGTTTTTAAAGCAATAACGGACGGCTACGGGATTTTTCACGTCGGGGTGGCTGACTTCTATGGCGCGAGAACCTTTGCCGGTAAGAATTTTAGCTTCGGCAGGGTGAAACACTTTGTCGTCCCCGGCTATCTCGAATCCGACGATTGGCGCAGTTCTGCCCGGTCCGTTATGAAGACCTTTGTCACATTCCTCAAAATGGACGATGATTTTTCCTTCTTCCGTTTCCATGGATTTATAATATGGGCTTTTATATTTTACGGGCAGGCCGTATGTGTTCCCGAGCGCCCAGTATGCAAGGCGTTCACCTGTTTCACGTTTCTTTTGCGGGTGAATACTTGTTTCGTCGCCGATGTCAACCGTGACGATCATGCCTGAATTTTCGATTTCGTTCATGCTCCTGAATTGTGCCTCCTGTTGAAATGCCGATTCGCGGTTATCGACGCCACTGTAACGGTATGGAGCTATCTGCGTGAAGTAATAAGGCATTTCCGGGTTATTGAACACTTCGCGCCATAATCCGACCATCGCTTTCTGCAAAGCCGGATACCTTTGGTAATTGCCGATGTTTGATTCGCCCTGATACCAGATAGCGCCTTTTACCGCATAACTTTTCAGCGGCATAATCATTGCATTAAATAGCAGTGTCGGAGTCTGATTCGGTCTCTTTTTGTATTCGCTTTCATTTTTCAGTATGGAAAAATCCGTGTCGGGGAAAGCTTTCTTTAACGTCGGCTCGTCTATCCATGTTTCG
>JAITBC010000280.1 GCA_031283785.1 Tannerella sp.
GCAAATTGGCATCAAGGGATACTTTACTAAAACAGATTTTTTAGCATGGCAAATGTATTACATTGGATTGGAACAGCCAAAAAAGTTCCGTTATTTTTTGTTTTTTTTGTGGTGTCAGGTATTTTTTCGACCACAGTGTCTGCACAGACTATTCGTGGAAAAGTCATTTGGTGAAATGTCACTTGCAGGTCCGAAATATTCTGTGCCGAGCAAGGATATCGGCGTAACCAATTCAAACGAAGCCGATATCCCGACGCAGGAGCTGTGGGATTCGTTCGACCCGAACGACAAGCGGCGCGGCATCAATTTGAGGTACGAGTTCACCAATATGAATACAAACCAAATCGAACGTTCCTCCATCCCGCTGTTCGGAAAATACTGGATTGACGATGTGAAAGCCTCCAATCAATGCGACATCAACATGCACATCATCCGCTATGCCGACGCTTTGTTGATGTATGCCGAAGCGCTGAATGAAACAGGCGAGTCATCCAAAGCGCACGTGGTGCTTAACAGAGTACGCGAACGTGCATTCGGAAATTTTTCCGGAAATTACAGCGGACTGTCCAAAGAACAGTTTCGCGCCAAAATATTGGATGAACGCCGTTTGGAATTTCCAATAGAAGGACACCGATGGTTCGATTTGGTGCGTACCAATACGTTTGTGCAGCGGATGAAGGAACACAGCGCGTATGAAGCGGGCGTGGCGGAAGCCAATAAAACGCAACTTGCGCAGAACCTTAAGGATTACATGATTCTGATGCCGATTCCGCAGCGTGAAATAGACCTCAATCCTGAATTGAAACAAAATCCGGGATGGGATTAAACGACCAATTCTTATAAATAAAAAATATATGAAACATCAATCATTATTAATGGTAGCCGCTTTGACAGTTCCGCTTACCGCCTGCCACAAGGAAAACAAAAAGAAACCGTTTAACATCGTGCATATCATGACCGACGACCATTCATTCCAGACAATCAGCGCGTATGGTCATCCACTGTCCCGATTGGCGCCAACGCCTAATATTGACAGACTTGCAAGGGCAGGCGTCCTCTTTCGCAGGGCTTTTGTTGAAAATTCTCTCTCCACGCCAAGCCGCGCCTGTTTGATGACAGGGCTGTACAGTCACCAGAACGGACAACGGCAGCTGGGTAAAGGTATCGACACCACAAAAGTCTTTATCTCCGAACTGCTGCAGGCAGCAGGCTACCGGACTGCTGTCATCGGCAAGTGGCACATGCAGTGCGAACCTAAAGGATTTGACTATTATCAGGTGCTGAATGGGCAGGGCGATTATTACAACCCGGCTTTCAAATCGAAAACCTCCGGCGGGCAGTACATAGCTGAAGAAGGGTATGCCACGAAACTGATAACGGACCATGCCGTTGAATTCCTCGAAAACAGAGACCCCGACAAGCCGTTTGCCCTGTTCGTTCACCACAAGGCGCCGCACCGTAACTGGATGCCTGAAGGGAAGTATCTGGACCTGTATGAAGATGTGGAATTTCCCCTTCCCGAAACCTTTTACGATGACTATGCTACCCGTTGCGACGCTGCACGCTCGCAGGAAATGTCTGTCGCAAAAAATTTAACGCTGATTACAGACCTGAAAGTGGCAGAATCGGCTAATATTGATTTCAATACCGACGCAAAAATAAATGACAGCATTGACGTCTGGAAGAAAGAAGGCGCTGATGAACAAACGATATGGCAACGTGTTTCCCGCCTGTTAACGCCCGAACAACGCGAGGCGTGGAGCTGGAAACGTTCGCTTGACAGACTGACGCCCGAACAGCGTGAAACATGGGACAAGGCTTACTCTGAAAGAAACAGGAAATTCCTTGCCCAAAACCTTAAAGGCGACGAACTTGCAAAATGGAAATTTCAACGTTATATCAAGGATTACGTCCGTTGTATCAAGACGGTGGACGATGAAACAGGCCGCCTGATTAACTATCTGGAAACAAACGGACTTCTCGAGAACACCATCATCGTATATACTTCCGACCAGGGATTTTATATGGGCGAACACGGATGGTTCGACAAGCGTTTCATGTATGAAGAATCGCTGCGCACGCCGCTTATTATTCGCTATCCTGACGCCACACAACGCGGCATCGAGAGCCGGGCGCTTGTTCAAAACATTGATTACTCTGCGACATATCTTGACATAGCAGGTGTCGCCAAGCCCGCAGAATTGAGCGGTCGTTCGCTCTTGCCGCTGCTGGACGGACAGACACCCGCAGACTGGCGCAAGGATTTGTATTATCATTACTATGATTATCCGGCAGTTCATCAGGTCAGACGACATGACGGCGTGCGCGACGACCGTTACAAACTGATTCATTTCTATGGCAAAGGAGAAGGTAAAGACTTGGGTAATGACATCAATTGCAACGAACTGTATGACCTGCAAAACGATCCCAACGAGTTGAATAACGTATACGGTCAGGCCGAATACAAAGATGTTCAGGAGCGTCTGCAGCAACGGCTGGAACAATACCGTATGGACTTAAAAACAGATGAATATTAATCCGCAAGGTAAAGTTTATGAGCCTGGGGGCTAAAAAAAACGTCGAACCAAATAGGCAAAGCGGAACTTATTTTCTGCGCACATCATTGACTGTTCGTGAAAGAAAGAAATGAGCCGCATCATGACACCAAAAAAGCAGTTATGAGCGAATTTTCGTACAGCGTTTCAATGCCTTCCGATATTGCATTTTTCTTCTGACGGGTCACGAAAAACACGCCCTCACGCGTCCATTCTGCAAACTGTCTGTAGTAATTATACGCCCTGTCCATCGTTATCATACTGCCTTTGTCTAACGATAGTTTTGACAGAAATTTCTTGTCGTGCATTTTAGCCTCGCTTATGGTAGCGAATTTGGCGCTGCCGGCATGGACGTCGGTCGGTAGTGATAAAAAGAATCGGTTCTGCAAGCAAAACCGATTCTTTGTTATATCCCTGCGGAACGGCTGTCCGGCATTTCCCGGACAGCCTCTTTTCCCCGGATGAATACCTTATTATCCCAAATATGCCGTCAACTTCCATAAGTTGGTTTCGATATTCGAAATTTGTTTGATTGCTAATGAGGCTGTACCGGTGTCGCCTGCTCCGGTTGCCTGTTTAAGCAGGTTACGGTATTTTTCCAATAATGTTTTCAATGAGGAAACAATATGGTTTAACCCGGCTTCCCAATCGGACACATCGTTGATTTCTTGAATAGCGGATGTTTTAAGATATTCCGAGAAGCGGTTTTCCGGATGTTCGCCCAGTTTGACAATACGTTCCGCGACTTCATCGATTGTCGAAGCTTCGTGATTGTAATATTCTTCGTAAAGTTCGTGCAATTCGAAAAATTTATCTCCTTTAATATCCCAGTGTAATCCTCTCAGATTTGTATAATATACCTGATGATTAGCCAAAAGTTCATTTAGACTGTTTACGGTTGCCTGCACGGCGTCTGATTCTAAACCGATAAAATTTTTTGTACTCATAATTATAATTTTTGATGGTTAATAAATTATTTTTTTTCTACGGTGCAAATATAATCACATTTTTCGGTTTATGATGCACATTATAATCACATTTATACCTATTATCCAATTGATTATTTTTATATTTGTATCGATTTTATCAATATAAACATTTAAGATATGACTATTCAACAATTAGAGTATATTATTGCAGTCGACAATTACAGGCATTTTGCGAAGGCAGCGGAAGCTTGTTTTGTCACACAGCCTACATTAAGTATGATGATTCAAAAGCTCGAAGACGAGTTGGATGTGAAAATTTTCGACCGTATGGTACAGCCGGTTGTGCCTACCGAAATCGGGAAGAAAATTATAAAACAGGCGCGTACATCTATTTATCATTTCAATCAGATAAAGGAGCTTATAAATAACGAAAAAGATATCCTGACCGGAGATTTCCGATTAGGCATAATTCCTACGGTTGCAACGTATCTTGTCCCGGAACTGCTGAAGCTTGTCGACGGGTCGGATTCGGGAATAAACCTGATGATGCAGGAAATGCCCACATCCGTTATGGTCGAACACATTGTGAACGGCAAGATTGACGGCGGATTGGCCGCCACCCCGTTGAAAAATCCGCTCTTACTCGAATTTCCTGTCTATTATGAAAAATTTTATGCCTATATCTCTCCTGAAGAGAACGTTTTTGATGATGAAGAAATAGACCTCGGCAGTGTTGATATCCGGAAACTGTGGCTTCTGGATAATATTCACTGCCTGCGTGGGCAGGTCGAATCGCTCTGTAAGAGGAAAAAGGAGAATGACCGACAGCGAACGGCAAACTATGAATCGGGAAGTTTGGATACGCTTATCAATATCATCGACTACAACGGAGGTCTTACGATTATTCCCGAAATGATGGCCATGGGGTTGCCGGAAGAAAAACAGAATAACCTTCGT
>JAITBC010000344.1 GCA_031283785.1 Tannerella sp.
TGTCGAAGTGACACGCCTGATAGAAAAAAACGGTAAGATTGTTGCCGCAGAAACCTTTGGTCGCTCCGCAGACAGCGTCCGAAGGTCGAAGTATACTTCAGCCAAAGCCTGCGACGAGGCGGAACATTTGTATAATAACGTTGTTGACAATGGCGGTACGCAGCTGCCGGACGATGCGCGAAAGGAGGAACACGGCGAGGCGGAACGCATTGAGGCGGATTATTTTATTGCAGACATACATCCGGCGCTCGTCCTGTCGCTGATTACCGAAAGCGCCGTTATCAGGAATATATACCGCAAGAGGATTAACAACCTGGAGAATACATTCGGAATGTTCACCGCCAATATTGCGCTGAAAGAAAATGCCGTGCCGTACCTGAACCGGAATATTTATGTGTATAAAACCGGTGGCGGCGTATGGCAATATGCGGAATATAAGCCGGAACGCGTGAATACGTGCGCTCTGGTTTCGTTCCGTCATCCCGAGGACGGGTCTGCATATACGCGTAATATCGACATTCTCACGCCGATGTATTGGCCGGAAGTCGAACAGTGGGCCGCTACAACAGTCGGTCGTCGCGGCGACGATTACGTTTCTTTCAAGGAACAGAAAGCCAAAGCTTGCATACAGCTTGTATCGGAATACGTTCCCGAATTAAAAGACGCCCTTGCCGGTAGTGGTGGTGGCTGCGGTGGTGGTGGTGCGGTTGAAAAAATTTACGCAAGCACCCCTCTCTCATACCGCGACTATACGGGTATACCCCATGGCTCGGCATACGGGATACGCAAGAATTGCAGGCAACTGATGACGACTTTACTCTCCCCCCGCACGCCCGAACAGAATCTGTTCCTGACGGGGCAGAACCTCAATCTCCACGGTGTGCTGGGCGTCTCAATGACCTCATTCTTTACCTGTGCCGAAATAACAGGTATGGATACGGCCACAGAAGGACTGTTTTGATAATGCCCTCCGGGGCGGCGCTATGCCTCTCGACAAGTTACCATAACACTACTCCGTTAGCGGTTGAATCCATGTCGTCAAAAAACAGAACATTTTCTCCGTTGCGAACACCTTCCCGATCCGGACAAAAAACAGGTCAATTTATTTTGTGTTTTCAGGATATTCATATATCTTTGCAGTGATAATTTTTTTAATATAATCATAAATAAAAATTTAAGACTATGAAGTATCTAAATTTAAAAACAAGAACTTTTTTTTGCACTGACGCTTTTATCGTCTATTCTTGCGATGTCGTGCACGGATGAACTGGAAACGGTTCAAACGAAGGAATTGAAGGAAATGTAGTATCCCCACCACCACCGATGAAAGGTTAAACTTTGGAGACGAAGGCCAACTTTTGTCAGCAATTAACGGGGGAAACAACTCCTGTAGAAAGTGAGAATTTTAACAATTTACTCACAGACATGTCAAAGGATGAACTGAGAACCTATTCTGTTCCGGATGATGCCGAGTATAAAGATTATTACAATGTTCTCGGATACGACACTCTGATTCCCAACAAAGACTTTGCCAGACTGTTCAACAGCAAGGGCGAACTGGAAGTCGGAGAATACATCGTAAAAGTTACCCCTCACGGGACTTATAAGTTTAAGAAAGGAAAAGAAGCAAGGTTTAATACGTTGTACGCTTCGAATAGCTGTTTGAAAGGCCGTTTGATAGAAAATGATTATTATCAGATAGAGCCGGATATTTATTATTATGATACGTTCAAAAAGTATTCCTCAGACGTAAATTATTACGAATATGCCCCTGATAAAGAGAATACAGTTGCACTACGTTCCTATGGCTCGGAACCTGATTTTAATTCGTTTGCCACATTTGAAGCCGACAGGCATACTGTTGTTGGCATATGGATTCAACGCATAATCGGAGCTAAAAAAGATCATACGCTCTATTATGAACACACTGATAACAGGCGTATGAGAGGAAGTTTTTACAGTTATAATTATGGGGTATATGCAGAAACCGGGGTTGAAGGTTGGACTGATAAAAAGAACTGGATAGGCTGGAGCAAAACGGCTTCCGACGAATTAAGGGTCGGCTGGAAAGATGTAGTTTTAATTACAAAACCGGATGTTTCATTTCAGAATATGTTAAAAGGTGTATCAGATGTATTACCGTTACCTCCTCAATATATGGATATTCCGGGAATGAACAGGATTAATGTGAAAACACTGGTAATTCCGGGATATAAAGCAAAAGAATGGGAAAGAGAATACAGTCAGGGAGCTAAATTAGCTTTTAATACCCTAAAAAATTATTGTAACAACCCAAAAGATAAAGATGAAATAGATCAGGCGCAAACCCTTATCGTTGTAACTGAACCCCAACTTTATTTGTATATTAAAAACGCAGATGTAAGAAAATATGGCGAGGAACGATATGTACATGTATTTTCCGATCAACTTAAACTCCAGATAGTATTCAATCCTAGCTCCCTTATTACATCTATACTTAAATCATTAAAAGAGACTTATGAATTAAAATGTCCAACGTTAGACACCGGAGAGGCATATATATGCGCCAGGTTTGGCAACGAATGGCAAGGGATGAAAATAGTAAAAAAATGAAAAAGATATTTTTTATAACAGCAGTGTTATGTGCGATTTCATTGAGTGAAATTCGTGCACAATGGGGCGTCGCTGTCGGATATGATGCCAGTGTTACCATGAAGGCAGAAGGTCGCAGTGCGAATTACAAACCGGGATTTCATGCCGGCGTAACGTATGATTTGAAAAAGTTTTCAGATATATGGTATCTCCAGTCGGGGTTGCTGTTTACTTCGGGCGGCTGGACTAAAGACGATTATACGATTGACTTCATGGGGGCTCTTCACGCCGACATAAGCGATTTCAAAACAGACATGTACTTTTTGGATGTCCCGGTGAATTTTTCATGTCGCATTCCAATCAAACAAAACCGTTTGATATTGGATGCAGGTCCTTATCTCAGATACGGACTGTTTGGAAAAATCACATTCAAGTCGGATGGCGACCCGGCGGAATATGAATCTTTTGATGAATACAGCCGGTTTGATATCGGATCAAATCTTGGAGTCGGACTGGAATTTAAAAATAAATATCTGGTAAATGCCGCTTGGCAAATATCTATTACGAATATCCAGACAAGAACTAATATACAGCACGTGCGTTTTCGAATAGGATTGGGATACTTATTCTGAACAAATCCAAAGAGCCGGCGAAAAAACGCCGGCTCTTTTTTAGATAACGTCCTGTAATAATTGACATAAACCATTGTTTACAAGCGATGAACCTGTTCATTACAAGACTGTTTTAATGGAAAACTTTTCAACCGAAGCGCCTGCCTGTCCAACCGGCAAACGTGGTCGTCCCGGTAAAGTCAATATAATTATAGACAAAGAGTTGGACTATGCTGTAGTACACAAGACAGGAGAGAATGGCAAAGTAGTCAAAGTAGAGAAGATAATTATTTTGGCGACGAAAAAAGAATTGAGCAGAAACTTATTCAATGTGTCAGCAATAATATAAATACCGCTTATATAGAACGTTCAAACGGCACATTGCGACAAATGAATGTAAACCTGCGCAGGAAAAGTCCGACTTTTGCAAAGAAGATGTAATACTTTGATGCCAAAGTGGCTCTGTCTGTGTATTTTTACAATTTTATTAGACCCCACAGTTCTTTAAGCAAAAATCCCGACAAAACACGAATGCCTCGAACACCGGCTTTCTGTGCAAAAATAACAGATAGAGTATGAGACGTTATGTTTGCTTTTAAGATTCCTTACCTTGATGACAATTAAAATATGACATTATCAAATGGAGGGTGTCCCCGAGTGGCAATGCGACATTCTAAACAGTTTCACGGAAGATCGCCGGTCGAAGTATGCCTTTGCATTGAGAACTGTCGGCAAGCCTATTTTTTCTCTTGATTTTCACTTGGCATACGGAACCTTATCGGAATAGCGTAACGTACATTAACAGGTTTTCCTTTGTCTGTCCCTGGTTTCCACACTTCCGGCAGAGATTTAATACAGCGTATCGCTTCCGCATCGCAGGCAGGATGAAGTGGTTTTGTTATTTTTATATCTGTTATTTTGCCTTCCTTTGTAACTACAAACGTTAACGATAACCGGCCCTCTATCTTTTGCGCTTTCGCTTCTTCCGGATACTTGAGGGTTTCTGCTATGCGTTTCAACAGGGCGTAATCTCCTCCGGGAAATTCAGGCATATATTCCGCAACTTCATAAATACTGTCTTGCGCATTCTTCCCCGCCGCATTAGCGCCATCCTGTGGCTCCCATGCCTCCGGATAAGCATTGTTCTGTACGGCAATCTCATTTTCGATCCGTTGATTTTTACTGCTGAGTACGTCGAGGCTGTTAAAAACCGACAGTACGGCGACTAACGGCAAAATAAATATGTATTTCGCCATTCCCAATTGTGAAGTTTGTTTTTTGTTCATCATAAGAATTCGTTTTTTTAAAGGTGAAACATTAAAATTATTTGTTATTTTTGCTGCAGCCTTGTGATAAGTTAATCGTAACAGATGGAACTGGTAATGTCCGGTATCGCATCCCGCATCGATTACCGAGCGGTCGGCCATGTATTCCAGATTCATCCGTATTTCCTTCTTCATAAGCCGTAGAACAGGGTTAAACCAGCATACGGCATATATCCATTCGACAATCATCATGTCTGCCGAGTGCCATTGCCCGGCATGCGTTTCTTCATGGCGTAGAATTTCCTGTAACTCGTTTCCGGTGTATCGTTCCGGATCTAATACAATATATTTGAAAAATGAAAAAGGCGTTTCCAGTCCTTTTTTCACATGTATTTTCCTGCCGTTTATTATTACCGGTTTTGTTCCGGCCAGTAAAAAAGCGATTCCTGCTTTTTGTATTAATATTCTGACAGTAAAATAAACGGATACGGCCAACCAGATTCCCAAGAGCGCTTCCTGCAGATGATTCCAAATGAGAACTGCTGTGTTCGCCGGTTGTGTATCGGCCCACACAATTACTTCATTCAAATAAAATGACGGGAATATGCCTCTGTTTTCAATGTCTTTTGTGAACAATTCATTTTTAATGATTTGTTTCGAAATATCCCAGAAGGGATAAAGCAATGAAAACGTAATGACGGACAATAATAACCAGCGTTTCCAGTGAAAAAACGTGTCGCTCCGTAAAAGCAGGTGATAGAAACCATACAATAACAGGATTGCTACGTTGACTTTGATAAGGTATACAGAAATTTCCATTTTATTTTTGTTCCCGAATTATCCGTATAATTTCATTCATATCTTTTTCCGTCAGTTTTTCTTCTTTGGCAAAGAAGGCGACCATTTCCTTGTATGAATTCTGGAAGAAAGTAGAAACCGTATTTGCGATGAACAGGCTTTTGTATTTGTCCTGCCTGATTTTCGGACGGTATTCATACGTATTCCCATACATGAAGGATTTTACGTAACCCTTGTTTTCCAATTTTTTCATAATCGTTGCGACTGTGGTGTAAGGCGGTTTCCGACTGCCGGGATACATTCCCCGGAAGTCTTTTATGAATCCCTTTCCACGCTCCCATACAAAAAGCATTAATTGTTCTTCCTGTGGTGTTAACTGCTCCATAATTCCATTAATTATAATTCTGTATATATTAAGGCGACAAATCTACGTAATTTACGTAGATATTACAAATGGTACGTAGTATTTGTTTTGATATTTAATGTTATTTAACAAATGCCTTGTTTCAATCCGCTTATTAATTCGGATAATTGGAGCTGTACAGCGCTGTGGATCTGCGTATCTTGCAGGGTAAAGTAAAAATTCCGGAGAGGTCGCCTTTTTCCGGAGTTTTGGCGTAATTAATCCGGCGCTTGCGTTGACGGGCGTTTACGTTCTTTCTCCAAAACGGAATTGAAACGGGCTGTTTTTTCAGGGAATTTTTTCGCCAGATTATTTGTTTCGCTGATGTCCTGTTTTAAATTGTATAGCTGCGGTTCTTTGCTGTTACCGAGTTCCGTGTTTGTCAAATTGTTGTATGCCCTGCCGTTACTCGGAGAAATATATTTCCATTCGCCATCCAGAACCGATAACGATCCGGCTTGTTCAATGACATAATCACGTCCTTTCATCGTTTTTCCGATAAGCGCATCCAAATGGTTTCGACTGTCGGGGGCGACATTTTCCGGCAGTTCTCTACCGAGCAATCCGGCCAGCGAAGCGAATAAATCAATCTGCGATATAAGTGCGCCGGATACGGCCGGTTTTATCTGCGCCGGCCATGTTACGACGAACGGCACGCGCGTTCCGGCCTCGAAACTGCTGTATTTTCCTCCCCGAAAATCTCCCCACGGGCGATGAGTTCCTAACCGTTCTGCCGCATTATCGGCATACCCGTCGTCAACAACAGGGCCATTATCGCTGGTCAGTATAACTAATGTATTATCGGCTAACCCTAACCGTTCCAGCGTTTTCATGATTTGCCCTACGCTCCAGTCAAATTCCATAATCGCATCGCCACGCGCTCCCATCGCAGTTGTTCCGGCAAATCTCGGATGAGGTACGCGGGGTACATGAATATCGTTGGTCGCAAAATACAGGAAGAATGGGTTGTCTTTGTTGTTTTCAATAAATTTGACAGCCTTGTCTGTGATGCTGTCTGCAATATTTTCGTCCATCCATAACGCGCTGCGACCGCCTTTCATATAACCGATGCGTGAAACGCCGTTGACGATTGCCATATCATGTCCGTGATCGGGGCTTGGTTTCAGTACGGTTAATAATTCGGGGTGGTCTTTGCCTAAAGGTTCTCCGGGAAACGGTTCTTTGTAACTTACGGCAATCGGGTCGTTCGGGTCGAGGTTCACTATGCGTTGATTCTCTACATAAACGCAAGGAACACGGTCGCCTGTTGCGGCCATGATATACGAATAATCGAAACCTATATCCGTTGGTCCGGGCGTGATAAATCCGTTCCAGTCCTGCGATCCGACTTTTTCGCTCAATCCGAGATGCCATTTGCCGACAGCTGCGGTTGTATATCCGTTGTCTCTGAACAGGTCGGCGATTGTCGTTTGTTCGGGTCTGATTATCATTCCCGCGTCTCCGGGCGCTATTCCGGTATCATTACGCCTCCATGCATAATGTCCGGTCAACAGGGAGTAACGCGAGGGGGTGCTTGTAGCCGCGACGGCATGAGCATCCGTAAAACGCAGTCCACGGGAGGCCAGCCGGTCTACGTTCGGTGTATTAACCGTTTTTTCGCCGTTAAAACTCAAATCCCCGTAACCAATATCGTCTGCAAGGATAATGATGACGTTAGGCTGTGTTTTCTCTTTTACCGTATTCACCGCCTTTTTTGTGTTTGCAGAACACGCAACAAGCATCGAACTGCCTATTCCCAGAATGATTTTATGTTTCATAAGCTTTAATTCAGGGGAACTTCCCGCTTTCGACTTTCGGCTCTAAAACTCCGCGTTGTTCGGGGTACGGGGGAAGGGTATCACATCGCGAATGTTTGCCATTCCCGTAACGAACAGGAGCAGACGTTCAAATCCCAGTCCGAATCCGGCATGCGGACATGTGCCGAATTTACGTGTGTCGAGATACCACCACATGTCTTTCATCGGAATATTCATTTCCCTGATACGCGTCATAAGTTTGTCGTAGTCCGGTTCACGTTCCGAACCGCCTATTATTTCACCGATTTTCGGGAACAGGACGTCCATTGCCCGTACGGTTTTCCCGTCGTCGTTTTGTCTCATGTAGAACGCCTTTATGTCTTTCGGATAGTCGGTGAGTATGACAGGGCGTTTGAAATGGTTTTCGACGAGATAACGTTCGTGCTCGGAAGCAAGGTCGACTCCCCAGTATACGGGGAATTCGAACCTGTATCCTTTCGCTACGGCGTCTTCAAGTATTTTTATCCCATCGGTATATGACAGGCGCACAAAATCGTCTTTCAGCACGCCCTCCAACCGGCTTGTCAGTTCTTTATCGAATCTGTCGCTCAGGAATCGGATGTCGTCGCGGCAATTATCCAGCGCCCACCGTACGCAATATTTGATGAAATCTTCGGCAAGATCCATGTTTTCTTTTATCTCGTTGAATGCAACCTCCGGTTCAATCATCCAAAATTCTGCGAGGTGGCGCGGCGTATTTGAGTTTTCCGCCCGGAATGTGGGTCCGAAAGTATATATGGCCCCCAGTCCCATAGCCGCCAGTTCGCCTTCCAGCTGTCCTGATACCGTCAGGCTTGCCTGTTTGCCGAAAAAGTCGTTGTCATAAAGGATAGCGCCTTTTTCGTCTTTCTGCAGGTCGTATAAGTTAAGGGTTGTTACCTGAAACATTTGCCCTGCGCCCTCACAATCAGATGCTGTGATGATCGGTGTATGAAAATAGAAGAAGCCTCTGTCATGGAAGAATTTGTGAATAGCGAAAGCCATGTTGTGACGTATGCGGAATACTGCGCCAAAAGAGTTTGTCCTCGGACGCAGATGTGCTATTTCACGCAAAAATTCCAGCGTATGGCCTTTTTTCTGCAAAGGATAAGTGTTAGGGTCTGCCGCTCCCAGAATCTCGATGGCGTCTGCCTGTATTTCAACATTTTGCCCTTTGCCCGGGGAGTGGGTCAGTTTGCCGTCGACGCTGATACATGCTCCGGTATTTACCTGCCTAAGTATTTCATCCCCCAGTTTATTTATATCGGCGACAATCTGGATATTATGTATAGTGGAACCGTCATTCAATGCGACGAACGCAACCTGTTTGCTTCCTCTCCGCGTCCGTACCCATCCTTTGACATTTACGTCCGTATCATCGTACGCCTCCATTTTCAAAACGTCAATAATTCTTGTTCTCTTCATAAATGCATCTGTTTAAAATAAGTAGACATTTTTTTTACTTTACTATTCATAAGCTCCCATACGAAGAGCGTTCACCTCATGTTCCGAGAGGTAACGCCACCTGCCGCGTCCCAGATTTCTTTTTGTCAATCCGGCGAAATATACGCGGTCGAGTTTCGTCACATGATAGCCGAGCGTTTCGAACATACGTCTTACGATGCGGTTTTTGCCTGAGTGTATTTCGATACCGACCTGGCTATGATCGTCTTCATTTGCATAACTTATGGCATCTGCATGTATTTCCCCGTCTTCCAATTCGATACCGTTGGCTAATTTCTCCATGTCGTCGATAGCAACTTCGTGATCGAGCCATACATGATAGATTTTTTTCTTTTTGTATGACGGATGCGTTAGCTTGGCCGCCATTTCGCCATCATTTGTAAGTAGCAACACGCCGGTTGTGTTACGGTCAAGCCGGCCTACCGGGTAGATACGTTCCAGACAGGCATTTTTAACCAGATCCATTACTGTTTGCCTGTTCTGCGGATCGTCGGATGTCGTCACACAATTTTTCGGTTTGTTCAGCAGTATGTAGATTTTGCTTTCTATCTGTACCGGTTGGTCGTGGAATGTAACTTTATCAATACGTGTAATTTTTGTTCCGAGTTCCGTTATAACTTTGTCGTTCACTTTGACAACTCCTGCCTGAATAAATTCATCGGCTTCACGGCGCGAACATACGCCGGCGTTTGCAAGATACTTATTCAACCGTATCGGCGTCGTAGGATCCGTCACTACCTCCTGATACTTGACAGGCTTTGGAAGGTTTTGTTTTGAGTAATATTTCTGCTGCGGCCTGTGCATATTGGAACTGCCGCCCACAGGCCTTCTTTGTTGATAACCACCTTGGTTGTATCCACCCTGCCCCTGGTTGTAACCACCCTGTTGATATCCTCCGCGGTTATATCCTCCGCTACCTTGGTTATATCCTCCGCCCTGGTTATATCCGCTGTTCCGGTTATATCCTCCGCTGCCATGGTTATATCCTCCGCTACCTCCCTGATTATATCCGCTGTTCTGGTTGTATCCTCCTCCGCCTTGGTTATATCCGCTGTTCTGGTTATAGCTCCGCTGTTGATATCCGCTTTGCCTGTTACCGTTTCCCTGATCATAACTTCTACGTTGCTGATAATCACCCTGATTATCAGCGTTGTAATTACGTTTCTGTTGATACCCGCCTTGCGAATAGTTGCGTTGCTGATACCCGCTCTGTTCGCTTCCTTGAGAGTAGTTATATTGCTGATGTCCAGCCTGTTCGTCGGACTGGCTATAGCTTCGTCTCTGCGGACCTCCTTCACCTGAATAATATCTGTTATCATAATCACCGTCACTTGTGCGTTGACGTCGATACGGCATATCATCTCCGTCTTGCGACTGGTAAGGACGTTGCTGAAAGGATGAGGGTTGTCTTGTCTGTCCGTATACGGGCTGATAAGGGCGACTGCCCGGTACAGACTTGTTATAGTCTACTTTACGGGTATCCTTAATACGTAGACGTTTACCTTTTGGTTTTTCACTTGAACTTACGGGATTGTCTTGTTCGTAATTATCCGAAGATACTCTTTCTTTGTCTGAAATACCATTTCCCGAAGTGGTTTCCGATTCATTTTTTTCTATTAAATCCATGTCTTAAGTTAATTTAAATTTTTAAACACTTGCAATCTCACGATTACGTTAATATATACAATTTATACACCTACATAATTCTGTGGTGTAATAGCTTTCAGTTCGTTTTTAATCGTATTATCCAAATTTAAAGAATCAATAAAATGATGTATTGACTGCTCTGTTATCTCTTCGTTCACACGTGTCAATTCTTTTAGCGTCTCATAAGGTTTGGGATAATTTTCACGGCGCAAAATTGTTTGAATCGCCTCTGCGACGACAGTCCAGTGATTATTCAACTCGTTGGTAATTGCATCTTTGTTCAATAACAATTTGTTAAGTCCTTTTGTCATGCTTTTAAGAGCAATCTCGATATGGGCGAGAGGCACTCCGACATTACGTATTACCGTCGAATCGGTAAGGTCGCGTTGCAAGCGTGATATGGGCAGTTTTGCGGCAAGGTGCATCAATATGGCATTTGCAATCCCAAGATTCCCTTCTGCATTTTCAAAATCAATAGGATTTACTTTATGCGGCATGGCAGAAGAGCCAACTTCTCCGGCATTGATTTTTTGTTTAAAATAACCCATGGAGATATATTGCCAGAAGTCGCGACACATATCTATAAATATTGTGTTTATACGGCTTATTCCGTTAAATAGTGCGGCAAGATTGTCGTAATTGGATATTTGAGTAGTCCATTCTTCACGTTCCAGCCCTAAAAAAACATTTACAAACAGATCGCCCATTCGCCGCCAGTCATAATCCGGGAATGTGACTTTGTGGGCATTGAAATTTCCGGTAGCGCCGCCGAATTTAGTAGAAAAAGGCGTAGCCGTCAATAATTTTAATTGTTGCTCCACCCGGTAGACGAATACCATGATTTCTTTCCCCAGTCTGGTAGGGGAGGCCGGTTGTCCGTGTGTTTTTGCAGGCATCGGTATATCCATCCATTCTTCGGCGTATTTTTTCAAAATATCGAGAACCGATTGTATTTCCGGATAGTAAATATCTGTCAGCGCATCTTTTATCATCAACGAGACGGAAGTGTTATTAATATCTTGCGATGTCAATCCGAAATGGATAAATTCTTTGAATACCTGTAACGAAAGCGTCTCAAATCGTTCTTTGATAAAATATTCGACAGCCTTAACGTCGTGATTCGTTGTCTTCTCAATCTCTTTGACACGTGCGGCATCACTCAAGGAAAACGAACGATAGAAACTCCGGAGGCGTTCTTTCGTCTCTCCGCTATTGAGCGTTTTCAATTGCGGCAGATGTTCGCAGAGAAAAATAAAATATTCTATTTCAACACGGACGCGATAACGAATCAACGCTTCTTCGGAAAAATATCCGGAAAGGCTTTCTGTTTTATCTCGATATCGTCCGTCAATAGGAGAAATTGCTGTTAATATTGAAAACTCCATAATAATCTTAATGCCTTAGCCGATGCAAAGATAATACATTATA
>JAITBC010000359.1 GCA_031283785.1 Tannerella sp.
ACAGCCCCCCAATGCGAGCTATAAAAGCTTGTGCAAAGATAAGGGACAAAGATACAAAAAACAATAACCAAATTGGAGTAAAAGTGGAAGAAAAAGAGATGAAAGAAGAATTGAAAAAATTAGCGTTAAATCACTCAATCGAGGAGGGGATGGAACTTAGAAAGTTCTGCGTAGAGAAGGCAGTACAACTTTCAACCGCCGGAAATGAAGAGTTTATAATCATTTCCAGGGCGATCGAGAAGTATGTTATTTATGGCGAAATCAAATTTTAGTTCCCTGTGGTAACGCCGCGAAGAATAACATTAATATATACATAGATGAAAAGTAATGATTTTGAAAAATTGAAGGGACGTATTCGCAACGAAAAGAGTACGTTCGACGTGAGTGAGGCCGGCAGAGGCATCGGGCTAAGCCCGACGGTGTTCTACTCGGCCATACGGAAGCCTTCGTTCGACAAGTTGACGACGGGCGAGTTTCTATTCCTGGAGGAAATAGTTCGTATCCTCGACAACAGGAAAAAGAGAATGAACAATCTTGCCAAATCCGCTCGCTAATAGCCATGTTGACAAAAAGGGAACATCAGGTTCTGGGACTGGTAGCCGTCGGGCTGACGCCTGACGAAATCGGAGACAGGCTGTACATCTCACGTGAGACAGCCCGAAAAACGATTTGCAATATCAAATGTAAGTTGGGATTCGGGAAGGCGGCGGAACTGGCGGCGTATTTCTGGTGCCAGTTCTTTGGGGCATCGTTCGAGGAACAGAAACGGCGTGTCATGGCAGCTTGCTTGCTGATGATTTTCCTTGGCTCGATAGGGCACGTGGATATGTTTGCCAGGCGGACACGGGTGAGAAGGTCGGAGAATCTAATCGAAAATATCTGCGAGCCGTGATAGCAAACAATGTCCCTATTTGGCAACTAACTGTCGGCGAATTTGTAGCGCTTATGCAACAAATTCAGCAGTCGGAATCAAAACCCGATGTAAAACCGGATGCCGGTGGCGATGAAAGTCACGTGTACGGCATTGCCGGGATAGCGGCATTGTTAGGCTGTTCGAAGGGGCAGGTGCACGAATATCGCCGGCAGGGCTGGATAGAGCCGGCGATAAAACAGTACGGACGGAAAATAGTGTGCGACAGGCGGCTCGCATTGGAATTGTTTGGAAAAAGAATGTATAAAAAACGGTGATGTGTAACAATTAAATATTATTGAAATGCTTGGAATATCGTTTATTAAGAAAAAAAAGCTTGAGCGTCTACGTAACATTGATGCGGCGTTCAATAGCATTCTCCAGAAGAAGGACGAGGAAATCCTGCTGAAGGACAAAGAGATAGCTGAATTAAAAATTCAGGTGAATATCTGGAAGAGGGTCGCGGAATCTCCTATCGAAAACAGGAGGAAAATTAATTCAAAAAATCAGAAAAAATAATGGAAACAACAGTAAAGAATGAATCTGCGCAGGAGCGCAATGCATGTGTGGGCGTACCGTCCACAGGGAAAAAGGAGGAGGAACTTCCCTCCAGTATAAAATTCCAACTCGAAATGTGGAGGACTATATCTAAATGTTTCGAGATGCCAAAAACGGTTGAGCCATGATAATGAGAGAGGTGTTAATAGTGTCCAATTGGCTTGCGTCTCTCGTATCGTTCAGCATGGGAGAAACTGACACATTGCCGCTCTGGGCGCCGATGCTCGCCGTGCTATGGTTTGGTTCGGCAAGTATGCTTTTAAATCATGCTCGCAGGCACGGATGGCTTAGATTGACAGATAAATATCTGAAAGACTTATGAAAACAAGTGCGGAAATTTTAGAGGCAATCCGCGCTCTCTACGAAGAGACGGACGCCATCAGGGCCATTCCGGAGGAAGATGTGTGCACATTGTATAATGTTGACAGCCGGGACGAGATACTCGCGCTAATTGGGGACGAGCGGAAAGACCTGGAGGAAGAATATGAACGCGCCCTTGAGCGCGAGGCAGAGGAAGATGCGTACCGGAAACGGTTAGCGTCCCTGGCCTGGTCGGGGCTTTCGGGGACACGGCGATTGATGGTGGAAATGGGATTTTGAAAATCGCAAAATAATCAATCATGACGCTCTACGAAAAAATACAGGCGGTGGCTACCGAAATCATGTCGATCGAAAAGGACATGAAGGTCGGAACCGGCAACTACGGTTACAGGGCGGTATCCGATTTTGCGGTCACAAAAAAAGTAAAGGAAATGGAGGCAAAATACAAACTGCTCTCCATTCCGGTGAAGCAGGAACTGCTGCACAGCGAAGTCGTCCGGGTAGCGGACAAAGACAAAGACAGGCTGACTTATTCTTTTATTGTAAAGATGACGACCCGATTCAACGACGTGGAAAACTCAGCCGATCACATTGAGGTAGAAACCATCGGGCACGGGCTTGATTCGGGCGACAAGGGATTCGGCAAAGCGTCTACTTACGCGCGAAAGTATGCGCTGTTGAACGCATACAAGATAGCCACCGGCGAAGACCCCGACGCGGAACCTTCGGCACAGCAGGCTGAAAATCACAGGGACAATGTAAGGGAAGCGGTTTTTTCTTATCTGGATAAAAACATCCCGTATTTACAAAACGTCCTGTCGCATTTCAATGCCGGCCAAATGGAGGATTTGACAAAACAGCAAATCCAGACGATTTACAATAACCTGAAGAAGAAAAAGGTAATATGAAGGAAACGATGTATATCGGCAGTGGAGATGTGTCTGCCTTGCTGTCCGGAAAGGATACAAAGGCGCACATCTCCCTGATGCAACGCTTTGTGAGCGGTGAAAAGCCGTATTACAACGCAAAGGCAAGCCCGATTGACGCATTGCGCACGGGTGCGATTCTGGAGGATAGATACCTCCTTGTATTGCCGGAAGATTATTACCCGCAATTCACGGTAGAATCCCCCGAAATGGATGTGTTCAAATGCAGCCTTGACTTTGCGCGGATGGAAAAGGGCAACGTCGTCGATTTCGACGAATTGAAAACCTGTTCCCTTGACGACTTTCTTTCCATTCAGCAAAACGGTGTGGATTTTAAGAAGCCCGTATACAAAAAGTACTACAATCAGGTTCAGGAACAGCTATACTGCACCGGACTTGATTCGGCCAACCTGGTGTTTCTTGTGGTATATTCCTACGATGACGAAGAAAACTACGACAGGGAAATCCATGAAAACGAATATGTTAAGTTCCGGGTTAAGCGGGACGAAAGCGTAATCTCGCTCCTGAAGGAACGAGGGATGCTTTTTCAGCAGATAAAAGATTATTACAGATAATTAATTGAAGCAGTGTCGAAACGGTAAACGATTGGGTGTAGAGTTATACACGAAGTCTCCGGCAAGAATGAAATGCGCAAACCGGATTGACACGTGCAAAGAATCCCGAATATCTCTGCTTGCAGGTTCGATTCCTGCCTGCTTCACGAAATATAAGAACTTTAAAAACAAACAAAATGAAAAAATTAATCGGTAAACCCGTAGTAGTACGAGGCTACTACTGCGGAAATTGGGCGGGAACGCTCGTAGAAATCAGGCCGTCCGACAAGACGGCAGTACTTAAAAACGCTTATCGTCTCTGGCAGTGGGAAACGAATAAGGGCATCTGCCTGTCGGCAGTAGCCACTTACGGGGTGCACGAAAAAAGCAAGATAAGCTGTCCGGTTTCAATTGTGCAGCTCGGAGACTGTTACGAAGTAATCGCAGCAACCGAAGAGGCGATGGAAACAATTAAGAAAGCTGTAAAATGAAAGAATTTCGGCAGCAGGGGACTACTCACGAATGGGTATGGACGGAGGACGACAACGGCACTCTGTCCATATCCGCCGGCTGCTTCACGGGGTCGCTAAAAGAACTCTGTGAAAGAACAGGGAACAATAAGCTGCCCAAAAGACATGCTCTCATTCTGGTGGCGCTCAATGCGCTGGGGAGGAAGGAGAAAGTTATTATTATTGGCAGAGGCAGCGGTTACGGCCACAGTAGCGGCTGCGGCAACGGCAACGGCTGCGACAACGGCAACGGCAACGGCTGCGGCTACGGCTACGACTGCGGCTACGGCTACGACTGCGACAACGGCTACGGCTACGGCGACGGCGACGGCAGCGGCAACGGCTACGGCAAGGGCAGCGGCATCGGCAACGGCTACGGCGACGGCGACGGCGAGGGCAGCGGCATCGGCTACGGCTACGGCTACGGCAAGGGCGGCGGCATCGGCAACGGCGACGGCGACGGCGACGGCGACGGCAGAGGCTACGTAACTGAATGTTTAATAGTCGAATGAAATGAAAAAAGAAACTTCGCCTTTTCTATCATTGGGAATTTTTCGGATTTTTTTGATTGAGCAATGAATTTGAACATTACAACACCGGAGGAAATCCGCAGAGAACTTGAAGGGATAGACGCTTTTCTCAATATCGAGTGTAGCGAACAGATAGAGGAGGTAGTAACGCGTGGCAACACGCTTGCCGTCTACATAGCCCGTAGCGGGAAGCTGCTTGCGGATGCGAAATATCACCTGAATGCACGTATGAAGTCGGAGGTGTTTGAAACGCTCAGGACGACAGCCAAACAGGCCGGCGCTACCGCAAAGGCCATTAATGCCATTGTCGACAGTCTTTGCCGGGAAGAGCAATATCTTTCGGACTGGTGCGACCGCGTAAACCGTTCGGCTACGCACCAGTTAGACTGGTGTCGCACACTTGTATCAAAAGCCAAGGCGGAGATGTCCATCACGCCGTCGACTTATAACCATAGCAATTATCCACAATTTTAATTATTAAAAAAATGAATGAATTTAACGAAACGCCTCGTTACGAGGTAAAGAAAGTAAAGGTCAGGAATGACCAGTTATTTGATTTGTGGTGTGTGGTAGAACTGTTCGGACATCAGAAGATTGCCGGACGCTGCACGGAACAGAACGTCGCGGGCGTAAACATGTTGCGCGTAGATGTTCCCGCAATGGGAGGCTGTCAGGAATTTACGCGCTTCCTGAGCGCCGGAGCCATCTATGCGATTAATCCCGTCACTGAAGAAATTGCACGGGAAATAGCCGGCTCCTTAAATATACAGCCGGTATCCGTATGGGATATAAGGAGCCTGGTAGATGAGAAATTGAAAGCTTTAAAGGCTGGAGACGGGTATTTACCTGAAAGTGACGAATTATAATATGTTGATTACTCTGCAACAGACAGAAGGAGCATACAGCTACGCTGTTCGTTTCGACCGTTATCGCCGCCAGGTCGTCGACCGCCTGAAATCGGATGTCGACGTACCTGGCCGTCGCTGGGACGTGAAACAGGGTGTGTGGCTGATACCGGCCACCAACGAGGCAAAGGCGAAACTTGACAAGCTGACATATTATGTGCGGCACTTTGAGCCTGTACAGTGGGGCGAATCCGGACAGATTCACGCGGATGAAAGCAAGTCTTACGAACTGCCGGAACTGCCGTCTCTCGACCGTGAGCACGGTTTAAAAATCCAGCCCTACCCCTACCAGCTGGAAGGCATTGCACAGGGATTGAAGTTCAAACGCTTCATCAACGCCGACGACATGGGGCTTGGAAAAACATTGCAGGCGATCGCTACTGTTAACCTTGCCGGCGCTTTTCCGTGTCTGGTTATCTGTCCTAACGTTGTTAAAATCAACTGGCAGCGCGAATGGCACAAGTTTACGGACAAAAAGGCGGATGTCATGACGGACAGCATCCGCGATACGTGGACATTTTTCTGGAAAACAGGCATGAACCAGGTGTTTATCGTCAATTATGAAAGCCTGAAAAAATATTTTGTCCGTAAAATCAACAAATCGGAAAAATGGACGCTCCGCGACGTGGTATTCCACGACACGATAAATCTGTTCAAATCTGTAATTATCGACGAAAGCCACCGCGTGAAATCGACGGCGACACAGCAGAGCAAATTCTGCAAAGGCATAACAAAGGGGAAAGAATACATCATCCTGCTGACCGGGACACCGGTTGTGAACAAACCCAAAGACCTTGTTTCACAGCTTGGCATCATGGACAGGATGCAGGATTTGGGCGGCTGGAAGAACTTCGTAACACGCTACTGTTCCGGCCCGAATGAAGCGTCAAACCTGAAAGAACTGAATTATAACCTGTGGTCTCACTGTTTCTTTCGGCGCGAAAAAGCAAAAGTACTCACGCAACTGCCCGACAAGGTTCGTTCCATCATCACCTGCGAAATCACGAACAGGAAAGAATACGACGACGCCGAGCGCGACCTCATAGACTATCTCCGTCGTTACAGAGAAGCTGACGACGAAAAGATACGCAAGTCCATGAAGGGCGAAGTGATGGTAAGAATCGGCATCCTCAAAGACATTACCGCCCGCGGCAAGCTTCGCGACGTGATAGAATTTGTAAACGATTTTCGCGAGAACGGGAAAAAAATAATCCTGTTCTGTAATCTTCATGACATTGTAGACAGGCTGCTGACCGCCTTTCCGCACGCCGTATGTGTAACCGGCAGGCAGAATATGGAACAGAAACAGGCCGCCATAGACAGTTTCCAGAAGAATCCGAAAACGGGCGTCATCATCTGCTCCATCAAGGCCGCCAGTGCGGGAATCACGCTCACGGCGGCCAGAGATGTAGCGTTTATTGAATTGCCGTGGACGTATGCCGACTGCGACCAGGCAGAAAGCCGTGCGCACCGCATTGGGCAGAAGGATAGCGTAAATTGCTATTATCTGCTCGGCAAAGAGTCGATAGACCGGAAACTGTACGGGATAATAGAAACAAAAAAACAAATAAGTAATGCCATTCTTGGCACGGCGGATGATGTTGAAATAAACATCGTCGACATGATGGTGCAACTTTTTGAAAAAGAAGAAAAGGAGTAATGACGGTAGAAAGAAAATGCGATTGGTGCGGGAATATATATCCTGCAAAAACAGCCGACTTAAAACGTGGCTGGGGTAGATGCTGCTGCAAATCCTGTGCGGCTTCGGTGAAAAGTTTCGGGAAGCGATTCTTTGATAAAACATACGAAACAGGCGCTAAGAAGAAACGCTACTATGAGCGCCCAAGTGATTTTGAATCCAACCCATTTCTCCTTACTTACGATGATGAGGAACAGGATGTATTTAGCGAAATGAATGTGTAAATTATGATTAAATTATGATTTAACTGCAATGAATAAAAAGCAAATCAAAAAAGAGTATGACGCTATGTTACAG
>JAITBC010000460.1 GCA_031283785.1 Tannerella sp.
GAGGTTAAAGATGTGCCGGAAGTGTTTAAGAAGTGGGTGGAGAAAAATGCGGAGCGGATAGAAAAAGCAAACATCAGGGGCACGTTGCCTTATTTCTTGCAGGATAATGCTAACTTTGCGGGACTAAAAGTTAATCACAAAAATTTCATAGAGAGAGCGGAGGTATGCAGAATTGAGGCAAACAGGGCGGAATATGAACGTTTACGGAAAGACCCGAACTATATTGATGTGCGGTTTAACGAAAAAACGGGCGGACTTCTGGCTGTTCACAGAGAACACAGTTTTGATCCGACCACAGGAAAGTTCGGTATACCGCGTGGGGATTATGAACGGATCGCATCTGATGTGCTGCAAAAGTATGGGAGACGTGTTGTTTTGGAATCGGAAAATATGCCCGAAGGTTTAAAAACGCCGGAAGGATTGCTTGACGGGATAAAATTCGACATAAAGGGCATTGAAGGAACAGGTAAAAACAATATCCTGAACAATATCAAAGAAGCCAGCGCTCAAGAGGTTGAAATTGTTGTGCTGTACTATCACGATAAAAGTGTTTTTTTTAAGGACAGACTAATCGAAAGCTATAATACTTATTTGAGGACATCAAAGAGCAAACGAATAAAAACAGTCTACTATATTGTTGACAGAAAACTACAAAAGATATAAAAAGCCGGTGATAAATCACCCGCTGAAAAGGTTTTACGACCGCTAAAATCAGCGACCCTAAATCCGTGAACGATTCAGGATTTGAACCTGATGCTTGCCTTTTATACAATTCGCCCTGTATTTCACTGCAAAGATACAACCCGTTTCAGAAAAAACCAAATTTTTACAGAAAAAAATTGCAATGACAAAGAAAAAAAGAATAAAATTAGATGTTTTCCCGTTATCGACGCCTCAAATACAAACCGCTACCCTTTACAAAACGAAAATTTGTAGTGCACAAATCGGAATTAGAAAAAATGGACTTTCCCGCCTTTTCCTTTTCTTTTTCCTCGACCTCCAACGCTTTTTCCGAGACCTTCGTCCTGTCGAGTTTATAGGTGAACTCTTGAGGCAGTACGGTTATCTCTTCCACTTGCTGTTCAAGTATTGTGCTGAGAAAAGATTTCGTTATACGCCAGATTTTCCATCAACCTTTTGAACACCGTATCGTAGATCGGATTAGCGATTATAAACGGTTCCCAGTCCTTTTTCTTCTTCCTGACCATAGCTGTTTTTTTTGAAAGCAAAAGCACATGAAAATCGGTTTTTCAGGCAACGGAGTGCGCTTTCTGTCTCACGGATCGTGCTGTATTTTTGCCAAGTTGGGTTAATTACTCGTTCTGGAGGAGGGCGGCGGCTTCAATCAGCATACTGCCGCTTAGCTGCTCGGTCAGGCCTGTTGATGTACCGGGGCTTACCTGCCAGTTATGACCGTAGAATATGGAGGGTTTACTTGTGCCTTTTGTCCATAATGTTTCGGCGTTATAGCGGAGGAACTGAATATAACGCTTCTTTGCTGCGGCATCTAATCTGTCTTGCCGTATTAATTCGGTAAAATAACGGATGAAGATACCTTTGAAAAGGCCGCCGTCTCCTGTTCCTTCACTTTTGAGGACGGAATTGTCTACAAGGGCGCTTGTCGTATAGTCGGCGGCTAAAATTGCGTCGTTAAGGTAGGCTTTTTCTCCGAATATTTTATACAGTTCTACGGCTGAACCGATGAATGTACCCTGATTATATGTAAATATCCAATCTTTCTTGATCTCGTCCGTCTCACTGTTTATATTGTCATAGACCATTCCGTTATTGGCATTGAATAGTGTCGTTTTCTCCCATTTATATATTTTAACTGCCCATTCCTTGTTTTCTTCATCGCCGAATTCCCTGTACAAACGAGCGGCAAGTATGCAGGCCGGACCATTGGAACAGGCATTTTTGCTGTATTCCTGTCCTTTTACCCATGATATACCGCCACCGGCATTATCATTCCATCCTACTTTTATGTATTCCCAAATCTGCAGTGCCGCCTCTTTATACTTTATATCGCTTGTCGCTTTGTATGCACGCAGTATGGCCAATGCGTTCCATTCCATATCATCGTAAAAGTCATTTCGGAAAGTATTTTTGTTTTTGACTTTAACGCCTTCGAACCATTGGTCAAAATAATTTTTATACATTGCATCGCCTGTCCGTAAGTATGCGTCGAGGAGTACATCCAGCGCATGAGCCTGCGGCCAGTAATGAAAATCGATTTTCCCGTTACTGTCGTAGTTAAAATATTTTTCTCCGACATTCCAGAATGATTTTATCAATGTATTAACGCCTTTGTCCGCCACATCGTTCCAATCGATTTTTGTCTCCTCATCGTTTCCGGAATTCGGAATGTCATTCTCACTTCCACAGGCAAGCGAGAATACGGACAGAGAAAACGCTATAAATATCTTCTTTATTTTCAACATGTTATCTTCTTTTGTTTATAAAAAGAATTGAGAATTATCATCAATAATGCACAAACGGGACATTTCCGAAGCGAAATATACGACAATAATCCTCAATTCACGACATATATGATCCTATTAAAACACTATTTTGTAATTGAATGAGTATACGGGGCGTCTGCCTGCAGATATAAGGTGTAATCAGCCGGTACGCCGTCGAAATCGGCCATCAGTTTCCATTTGTTATCCCATTGCGATGTGGCGCTTAGAAGGCGCACATAGTAGTATGATTCGGGGCTTGTCGGCGCAGGACGCGAATCGGTGGAATTGAGGGTCGCCCATTCCCATTCTTTTTCTTCGCCGGCGCCGCCGTTTTCTTTTACGAACATCCGGAATTTGTATCGTTCGTCCCTGCCCCAGCTTTCTTGTTTGAAGGTTACGATCTGTCCTTTTGCCCGGAATATGCCGTAGCCTTCGTAAGATAACTCGAACAACCGCGCATTGTCGGGGCAGAAGTAGAACATTATCCCGGTCACTAACGTATACGTACACGCCCCGGTGTTGAAGTCGAGCGTGACCCGGTATATACCGTCAGCGGGAACCGCAGATGTTCCGTTTTCCTTTACCAGACCGTCCGATGTATAGAAATGTCGTGGAGAACCGGCTATCCCGTCCGTGAAATAGAACGGTTTCCCGCCCGCCAGTTTTGTATACGCTTCAAACTCACCTCCTGCGACGGCTTTCATCTTGTGCGCTTTCGACAAATCCGTTCCTCCTTCCGAGCCTTCGCCCGTAACGTATACGTCGATCGGTACATCCTCAAACCCGGCCAGGCGAGTAATGGTGATTGTATTCTCTTGCCCCGACTTCACGGCTTTTGTCCCTTTCGATGAAAATATCGTCCATTTTAACGTTCCCGTATCGGAAGCTTTGACGCCTGCCATACCCGCAATCTTATTCATTTGTTTGTGGGTTATCTTCACACTGTTGTTGAATCCGTTATTGTCGGAAGACATAATATAGACGGGAGCGGAAAAGTCTCCTTCCATTCTGTCGAACGCGATCTGGTAGATGACGGCGCCGCCTTCGTTCACACCGACATAATCCCATTCAAAATATATCTCTGCCGATGCGGCAGGCTCAAGCGTTATCGACCTGCCGTCGACAGGTTCGAGCAACGTTTTGACATCCGACAACCGTGTATCCGTTTCTCCCATGTTGTCGCCGCAAGCGGTGAACGAGAAAACGAAAACGGCGCCGGCAGCTAATTTTAAAAATATTGATTTCATACGACTATCTCCTGTCATTTAATTACTAAATTATGCTTGTATTCACCTTCGGGATTGAGCGAAAACATGACGTCGTACGTCTTGCCGCTCCACCCGTCTGTCGCCGGATTTTTCCATACCTGGTTGTTCGTCCACTGCTCGACGTTTGTCCGTTCGACCATATAGTAGTATGCGTCGTTTCCGGTCGGTTTGCTGTCGTTGTTGATCGCGCGCCATTCGGTTTCGCCGTCGGAGCTTTCCATCCTGAATTTGTAACGGTCGTCGGAATTGTCGCTTCCTTCAAGGCCGGTTATCGCGTAATTCGTTATTTCCCATACGCCGAAGCTTTTATACGGCAGTTCGATTTTACGTTGCGACCAGTTGAGGAAGATACTTACTTTCGTCACTTCTTTCGTTGTGAAAGAACCGATATTGAAGTCTAAGTAATACTTATAGATTCCCGTTTTCGACACGGAAGAAGTCCCGCCTTCGACAATCTTTTCCCCGCTCAGCGAATATTCCGCCGGCGTTCCCGACACGGCATTAACGAACTTAAAGGCGCTGCCCTGCGTCAGTTTCGCGTAGATTTCAAACTCACCTTCCGTTATTTTTTTCATGACAAGCGCACGAGACATGTCGGCTCCGGCTTCGGTAGCTTCGCCGGTGAGATAGAGTTGCGAAGGTATATCGGCAAATCCTGCCAGGCGCGTCAGCGTTAGCGTACGTTCTTCTTCCGCTTTGACGGGATTGATTCCTTTAGATGAAAAGACCGTCCATTTCAGCGTCCCGTGGGCAGCCGATTCGACGCCGGCCATAGCGGCGATGCGGTTAAGCTGCTTATGGGTTATCGTGGCATGGTTTGTTCCGCCGTTATTATCGGAAGCTACGATAAAAAGAGGATCGGAGAAGTTGCCGTCGGCCCTGTCGAATACGACTTCATAAAGAACGTTCCCGCTGTCTTCGGCACGAGCCGGCTCCCATTCGAAATATAACGTAGCCGACGCCGACGATTGCAGCGCCACAGCTTTCCCGTTGTCCGGCTCATAAAGTTTTTTAACGGCCGTAACGCCGGTGTCTCTCACTTCGCCGTCATTGCTGCACGCCGTGAATGCGAATATGAAAGAGGCGATACCTATTATTCTAAAAATTATTGATTTCATGTGTACATTGTTTAATTTTTTTAACATTAAAGTAACATGGAACTCGCATGTTCATCACTTTTGCATAAACCGCTAATTTGCATGCTTCGTTTCATAGTATGTCATTTATTTTTTCCCTGAAAATTAATATCCCGGGTTTTGAATCAGGTTTTTGTTGATGTCCCTTTGGGATTGGGGGACGGCAAACAAATAATCCCTGTCTTTATTGAACTTCCGTTCGTCCAGTCGGATATATTGCGTATTATCGACAGCAAACTTAGCGCCGTGAGGATAACCGTTGAGGAGCGTTTCGATAGTTTTCCAGCGACGAATGTCAAAAAGCCGCAAGCCTTCGAGCGCCAGTTCGCAACGGCGTTCGCGGCGTATGATCGTCCGAAGGTCTGCATTTGCCGGATAGTCGAGCGCCGAAGCATCGGTAAAGCCTGCGCGCTGGCGTACGGACCGGATCGTCTTGTTCCAAATATCCTGATTCATCTGTCCCAATTCATATTTTGCTTCCGCATACATCAATAAAATGTCGGCGTATCTCATAAGTATCAGGTTTAACCCGGCAGCCATTCCTGCAGGCGCCGTCGGGTCGAAATATTTCCGCAGATAATAGCCCGTTCCGGTAGCGTTCTGCCCTGGCCCGGCATATTCATCCAAATTGGAAACGCCGGCCTCGGCCGACGATCCCGGCCGGATGTAAATGACGGACGTCGTCCCATCGCCTTTTTTCCATGTATAGCCGTGATAAACAATTGTCTTTTCAAAACGCGGATCGCGGTTTACATAGGGGTCGTCTTCGTTATATCCCGAACCTTCTTCGCCAATTCCTTTGCCGTTCCGCATGATATAATCGTCTACCAGTTCCTGTGTAGGCGCGAAAGCGTGAATGCGGCCGCCTACGGAAAGCGGTATAGCATCGTAATATTCGCTCCATGTACGGAGCGTAAGCACATAACCGATGTCGAGGATCACTTCATCGTTATATTCGTTCTCCGGCAGGAACAAGCCTTCATAACCGGGAAATAACTCGTAGCTTCCGTAATCGCCGTTCATTATCTTTTCACAAATGGAGGCTACGTTCGACCAGTCGTTTTCGTACAAATAGGTGCGGGCGAGCAACGTCATGACGGCGCCTTTCGTGATCCGTCCCTTATCGTTTCCGGAATATTCATGTTTGGATGGTATCGTA
Organism: Tannerella sp.; assembly: GCA_031283785.1. The sequence continues at coordinate 6,026 of JAITBC010000460.1, forward strand.
CCGATGATGTCATTCAGTTCATTCCTGACAAAATCAATCACCTCCGATTTCGGGGAGCGGGCAATCGTGTTCGACTCCTGCATCGTCAGGTCATAGTCGAACAAAGGCGCATCGCCGTAATGACATGCGAGACGGAAAAACAGGAAGGCGCGGATGAAACGGGCTTCCGCTTTCATGCGTGTTTTTAGCGCTTCATCCATACCGGGAACCCGATCTACATTTCCCAGAAACGTATGGCATGTCTTTATTCCTTCAAAACACTTTTTCCATTCGTCGGCAAAGCGTCCGAGCGAAGGATCGGCCTGTCCCGAAGTGATGATCTTTTCATTTGTATTACCCCGGCCTTCATATAAGTTGTCGGATAATTTTTCGTTCACGAAAAACTGTTCGGCGCCAAACATCTGGCTGTATCCCATACTCAAAACGGCAGATGCTTTTTCGGGCGACGTCCAGTAGTTCAGATCCGTAAACTTGTTCGTAGGAGCTAAATCCAGTTCGTTACATGAAGTGAACAAAATCGCAATCATGCAAACGGCTGCTCCGGCATAATATTTCAATATATTTTTCATAGTCATATCTATTTAATTAAAATTCTATATCCAGTCCAAAACCATAGTATACCAAAGTAGGATAATTACGGGCGCTGTTTGCTGCTACGCCGTCAATACCGCCCATGTTGTTCCCGAACTCGGACGATTCCGGGTCGATAAAAGAGTTTCCGGAAAGTGTCAGCGGATTTTGCGCATTTATGCTTACGCGCAACTTTTGAACGCCTAATACGGCGGTCAGATGTCTGGGTAAGGTATAACCCAGCTTAATATCCTTCACACGAAGATAAGCGCCGTCCAGCAAATAGATGTCCGTACCGGCCTTCGACCAGTTGTTAGTGCTCGAAGGTGAACCCGGAGCTACCAGACGTGGCCATTGAGCGTCGGGATTTGTCGGCGTCCAGAAATCAAGCTGATGCTGATAAATACAATAGGAATAATTGGAATGGAACGGTTCTATCAGCTCGCCTCGCACATACATATCGCGTTTCCCGACGCCTTGAAGCATCACGCCGAAGTCGAATCCTTTGTATTCCAGACTGTATGTAAAGCCGAACGTATACCGCGGGAATGCATTCCCGAGTACCATACGGTCTTTATCGTCAATCACGCCGTTACCGTCTTCGTCGACATATTTCACGTCGCCCGGATGAACCGACGCCCCGACAGGAAGAGCGCTGTTTGCTATTTCGTCATAACTTTGGAACAGTCCGTCGGTTTTATATCCGAAATATGAGCCGAGCGCTTCGCCTTCACGGATGATTTTATATAACTGGTCGTTCTGGTCAATTTTTTCTTTTCCGCCGAAATCCGTCACTTTATTTCTGGAATCGGAAATATTCAGGCTGAAATTATGTCTGAACTCACCCGTTTTCAGGCGGTAATTAACCGTCGCGTCCCATCCGCGGTTTTCCATTTCTCCGGCATTCTCCTTCGCCGCGCTGCTACCGAAAACCGACGACACGACAGGAGATAACAGGATATCCCAGGTCCTTTTATTAAAATAATCCAGCGACACATACAGGCTGTTATTGAAGAACGTAGCGTCAATACCGATGTTGAAATTGGCCGATTTCTCCCACGTCAGGAACGAATTTCCGTATGTATATCCCGTTCCGGGCATGATTTGATTGTTGAAGACATACGTATTCGTATACATCTCATATACCGTCTGGTAGGAATAATTATCGACATTCTGATTTCCCAGTACGCCATAAGTAGAACGGAGTTTCAAATCGCCATACGTCGCTTTGTATTCGTCCATAAAATCTTCTTCGGAAATTCTCCATGCCGCCGAAAATGAAGGGAAGAATCCCCAGCGCCGGTCTTTGGCAAATTTGGATGAACCGTCGTAACGGAAAGACACGTCTCCGTAATATTTATCCCTGAAATTATACCCCAGACGTCCGAAAAGCGACGTAATACTGGTCTGGTCGGTATTTCCGTTCGAGTTCTTGTTGTCCTTGTTTTGTATCGATTCTTCCGTCGTCGGAAGACCCAAATCGTCGTCGGTATATTCCCAAGCAATACGGCTGGCCTGTTTGGTATACGATTCGTTAGATACGCCCAACAAACCGGATACGTTATGCAAACCGTTGAACGTACGGTCGTAATCCAGCAGGAACTGCGTACTCAACGTATGGCGTTTCTCGTTGTAATCTTCCGTCAAGGTATTGGAATTCATGTACAGGACAGGCGTTATCAGGTCTGCAGCTGCATAAAGCGGCACTTTCCTGTCTCTACGGAAGCGATGATGCTGCGTCAGGTCAAGACCGACCAGCCCTTTTGCCGTCAGGCCTTCCAGTATTTTAAAATCCAGGTTCAGGCTTCCGATAAAATTGTCTTCATCTTTCTTTTCATAACCGCCTTCTTTCAGTTTCGCCATCGTATTGTCATCGCCTATCACATCGTTGATAAGATACTTGCCTTCTTCCGTGAACTTATAGTAGTAATAAGGGGGAATACGCGAAGAATTGATAATCACATTTCCTGTTCCACCGGCGACCGTACGTTCGTTTTTACGCGTATAGGCCATTAAGGACGTCAATTTGAAACGTCCGTATTCGGTTGTAAGGTTACTGCGAAAATTATAACGTTCCACTCCGAAGTTTCCCGCAAAGTTACTCTCCTGATTAAGGTAACCCGCCGATACCATATAAGTGGAATTCTGATTACCGCCGGAAACGTTCACGTTATAAGTCTGTTGAAGTCCCTTTTCCATTATTTCGTTAAGATACCAGTATTCTTCGCCGCGATGATCATACAGATCGCGGATTTGTGCAGGGGTAAACGTCGATGAACTGCCGACATTCATATTCGCCTGATTCCTGTACATCGCATTCTGCCACCCTTCCACCGGTTGATACAGTATGTCCGGATCCTGGTAACCTGCCATCCCGCTGAACCGGACGACAGGCTTTGCCGTGGCAGCGCCTTTTTTAGTTGTCACAAGGATTACGCCGTTTGCCGAACGCGAACCGTAGATGGCTGCGCTACCGGCATCTTTCAATACGGAAACATTTTCAATGTCATTCGGATTGAGGTTATTCAATGTCGAAGTACTTGATATCAGCCCGTCTATAACGATAAGCGGATCATTATTACCCATCGTGCTGATGCCGCGGATATTAATGTTCATACTGTTATCATTCGGGTTCATGTTCTTTTGCTGGATAATAAGGTTTGCGGAAGCTCCCTGCAGCGCCTGCATAGTATTGCTCACCGGACGGTTTTCAAACACATCCGTCCCCATCCGGTCGATCGCTCCGGTAATACTCCTGCGTTGTCGCGTACCGTAACCGACGACCACTACTTCCGATAACTTCTGAACATCTTCACGCAGTACGATATCCAACGGTTTTTCATCGTTCACAATAACTTCCTGCGGAATAAATCCGATGTAATTGACCGCCAAAATTGCCCCCGGCGGAACTTCGATAGAGTATTTACCGTCTACGTCCGTAGCTGTCCCGTTCGTCGTGCCTTTCTGAACAACGTTAACGCCAAACAGCCATTCGCCGGATTCGTCCGACACTGTGCCTGTAACTTTGATTTTTCTCGCATCGGATTGCGTTTGAGCCTCTATCTCACCTGAAGCCAGAAGCATACAGCATGAGATAAATAGAAAGCCGGCCACAAACCGAAGACTTTTTTCTGTTTTTTTTAATAAATCATTCATAATCATAATCTACTTAGTTTTTCGTATAAACATTAAGGTAACCCTAAACTCTCGCGCTAATTTTGAAATAATCCGTTTTTTCTCATACAAATAATATCTTTTTAGTTAATAATACTACAAACTGTTGAGCAGGCTTACTTTGCCTTCTTTTACCAATTTAAGAATCAATTCTCCGAATAAGGTGTTCACCCATGCAAACCATGAACGCGTAAATTTACGGGGGTCATTCTTATGAAAACTTTCATGCATAAATCCCGTATCGCCATCAGAATCGCGAAGCGTTTTTACACAATATTTTATTTCGGCATCATCGTTGCCCGTCATAGCTTTCATTATCAGACTCATTGGCCATATCATATCGAAACCGATGTGAGGCCCTCCAATACCTTCGGCTGCCGTACCTTTGAAGAAATACGGATTATCAAGGCTCCATACGAAATTTCGCGTATTCAGATACATCCTGTCATTCCGGTCTACACACCCTAAATAAGGCAGGGACAGTAAACTCGGCACATTCGAATCGTCCATAAACAGTTTGTTACCGAATCCGTCTACCTCGTATGCATAAATCTTTCCATAATTCAGATGGTCGACAACGGCATAACGGTCGATTGCCTCCTGCACTTCGCCGGCCAGGGCAAGACATTCCGAAGCAAAAGCGCCGTCATTCGTCACCTTCGCGGAAATCTCGGCCAGCTGTTTCAGGGATGTCACCGCAAATAAGTTCGACGGGATAAGGAAATTCAACGTCGTAGCATCGTCGGAAGGACGGAACGAGGAAACGATCAGTCCGACAGGCTTAACGGGCGCACCGTAGCCGTCGTTACACAGGGTATCCAGCTGACGCTCCGTTTTTCGCTGAAACTTATACGGGCCTAAACCGTCTTTGCGCTGTTGTTCCTTAAATGTTTTAACAATCAGGCCGGCAGCTTTTTCCCATTCTTTCGAGAATACAGACGTATCGCCCGATATTTTCCAGTAATGATAGGCCAGCCTTACGGTATAGCACAGTGAGTCGATTTCCCATTTACGTTCGTGCAATTCCGGCTTCATATCTGTATAGTCGCTTATCCATTCGCTGCCGGCAGGACCGTCATTGAATGCGTTCGCATACGGGTCGAAAAGGATACATTTGGTGTGCCGGTTGACAACTCCCGCCAATAATTTTCGTAACGGTTCATCCTCTTTCATAAGGCTAAGATACGGCCAAACCTGGGCGGCCGAATCGCGCAGCCACATCGCATGTATATCGCCTGTATAAACAAACGTATCAGGCCGGCCTTCCTGTACCCTGTAATGTACGGTTGTATCTAATGTATTAGGAAAGCAGTTCCCGAACATCCAGGCAAGTTTCGGATCTTTCAACTGTCTGGTCACATTTTTGATTGTTTTCTCGACGGCCTCAGAGGTGAAATTTCTCTTAGACACTTCCGGACGATTCGACGTATAACTGCCGCTTTGCAAAAAAGACATGTTCTTCCCCACAGGGACGTAGACGTTATCACCCATTGCAATTTCTCTGCCGCCAACAGCAATAGCCGCTAATCCAAGACTGCCTCTTTCTAAAAAATACCTGCGCGTTACCATGATAATAATATAATTTTTCTATGTTATATATATTGTTGGGGGCAAAAGTACGATAACACGCAGTATCGCTTTGTACGTTTTTATGACATTGTAATCCATTTTTATGACATACCCGAAAAATCCGCATAAAAATCCTGCATTTTTGAACAATAGTATGGCATGAATTATTTGATGTGCCGTTTTGATTATTTGATGTATTGCTTCCAGAATCCGGGCGTCTGTGGAAAATTATTTCTGAATAACAAGTGCTCGTATGGTTTGATTTTCTTACTTTCCGGTTGAAGATTATCTGTTTTGCCCAATTCGAATGTCATCGTTTTCGAAAAGATCGTGTATGAAGGATTTGAACCTGTTTTACAGTTTGATATATTTTGGCATTTTTCAATATAATATGCTTCGGAGTCATTCGCCTGTTTAAATTTTACATAACTGTAATGACTAAGTATCGTATAAGGAACTCCTTTAATTTTATCAGCAGTTAAGTCTTGTGAATCTGAAAAAGACTGTCCTGTATATTCGACAAGTACAGTATCGGAACGGTTTATTGCAAAAAGGGAATATCTGTACTTTTTCCTGTCAGGATTCTTGGGAGTTTCTTTAATTATAATTTTATTCTCGTCATTAATATCATAAAGTTCATAATGACAGTTTTTAAAATCAATAAAAACATCAAAATCCGATGAAAAAAATTCTGTATAAATAGGGATGTTTTTGATGT
>JAITBC010000033.1 GCA_031283785.1 Tannerella sp.
CGGTAAAAATAAAAAGCGGCTCGTTTGGACTGCTTAATCCTGTTCTTTCATATAGCCGGAAACTGCATCGCCGCTGGAGCGCATCCGTATGCGCCGATTATATGCGTGCGGACGGTAAATATCCGTATACGCTGGTGAACGGGACGATTAAAACCCGTGAGAAACGCATGAACAGCGACGTCGAAACCCTCCGTCTGGAAGGAAATCTGTATGGAGATTTCGGTCGCAGAGGCGGAAGTTTTGAAACGAAGCTGTATACGTTTCATTCGGGACGCGGGCTGCCGGGATCCGTCAATTTTTACAATAAAACGGCGACAGAGCGCCTGTGGAACGATAACAGTTTCATACAGGCAGGATATAAAAATCAATGGGATGAACGGTTTGCCGTCCAAGCCTTCGCTAAATATACCTATGCCTATTCGCGCTATAAAGACGTGAACGATGAATACTCGGCCGGCTATCAGGAAGACCGTAATACGCAATATGAACGTTATGCCTCCGCAGGCGTTCGGTATACGCCGTCAGGCGGTCTGTCCGCTTCGTTTACGACGGATTATGCGCATACAACGCTTCATAATAATTTCATCAACGCGGTTCAGCCCCGGCGAAACACGTCGCTGACCGTATTTGCCGTGCAGCATAAGAGCAACCGGTTTACGGCGACAGGCAGTGCGCTTGGCACGTACATATCCGATAAGGCGGATAACGGCGACCGTCCTGCCGACCGCAAACATCTTTCGCCGGCCGTTGCTTTTTCATGGCAGCCGAGCGGGCGGAATGCCCTGCGTATTCGCGTTTCGTATAAAGATATTTTCCGTGTCCCGACCTTTACCGACCTTTATTACCTGCGCATGGGAAATACCGGCCTGAAGCCCGAAAAAGCGAAACAGTACAATGCCGGCCTGACATGGAGCGGAAACGCCGGACGGATCGTCCGCTATTTGAACCTGTCGGCCGATGGATATTATAATAAGGTGGAGGATAAAATTGTTGCGCTCCCTACTTTATATATATGGAGAATGATGAATATGGGCGAGGTCGAGATCGCGGGCGCAGACGTGAACCTGTCGGCGGAGCTGCCGTTATCCGGAAACATAAACATGATTATTTCAGGTAATTATACGTATCAGTATGCAATTGATATAACGAATCCCGATGCAAAAAATTACGGACACCAGATTCCGTATACACCCCGTCATACAGGACACGCTTCGGCGACGGTCGAAACGCCCCGGATAAACGTCTCATGGCTGCTCACGGCGGTTGGCGAACGGTATGCATTGCCGCAAAACACAAGCCCCAACAGGGTGGACGCTTATGTGGAACAGGGTATTTCGCTGAACCGGACGTTTACGTGGAGAAACGCCTCCTTGCGCTTGCAGGGCGAGGTCCTGAATCTTGCGGATACGCAGTACGACGTAATTCAGTATTATCCGATGCCCGGCCGTTCGTGGCGGCTGAGCGTCACGTTAAATATACAGTAATAATTTAAAAACAAAAAAGACGATGAAAAAGAGAACTTTTATTCAAATGCCGGTTTTATGCATGACAATGGCAATGGCAGCACCGTTTTTTACGGGTTGTAAGGACGATGACGACCCGACGGAAGAACTGATCGCGCCGTCCGAATATATTTATGTGTTAAACAGCGGGAACAGTGGCAGTAACAATACAAGCCTCTCCATGTATAATGCAGACGACGGCACTGTGACCAAAGACATTTTCGAAGTCCGGAACGGGCGCCGCTTAGGTGACACCGGACAGGATATGATCGTGTACGGCAGCAAAATATATATTTCCGTATACGGCGAATCGACAATCGAAGTGACCGACCTTGAAGCGAAATCAATCAAACAAATCAAGACGGAAGGGCAGCCACGCTATTTTGCCGTTTACGGCGGCAAGGTATATGTTACGTATTTCAATGGTTACGTCGCGCGTATCGATACGGCCTCGCTGACGGTCGAAGCGAAGGTTCAGACAGGGCGCAATCCCGAACAGCTGACGGCAGCAAACGGGAAACTCTACGTCGCCAACTCCGGCGGCCTTGACTATAATACGGCGGCAGGATATGACAGGACCGTTTCCGTGATTGACACAGCAACGTTTACCGAAACGAAAAAAATAGAAGTTGTCGTTAATCCGTGTAATATGGTGTCGGATCGTCAGGGGTACGTCTATGTCGTGTCGATGGGAAATTATGGAGACATACCCAGTACGCTGCAAAAAATTGATTCAAGAACGGATGAAGTTTCCGTCATGGAAGACCTGAATGGATCTTTCCTCGCCATCCTGGAAAATACGCTTTACACCGTACATTCACGATACGACGACGCTTGGAACCAGATTGCCGGCTTTTATTCTTACGATGTAGTAAACAGGAAACTTTTGTCCGACAATTTTATCGGAACGACCGAAATCGCCAAACCTTATCAGATCAATACGGATGGGATATTCGGCTACCTTTATATCATGACTTCCGATTATTTAAACGACGGCGATGTTTATGTGTTCGACAGTACGGAAAAATTCGTAACGAAGTTTGAGGTGGGTCTGAACCCGATGAAAGCGCTAAGAGTAGTAACAATAAAATCGGAATAAGAATCAATGATACGCAATTGCTTCTGCTTATTGTTGTCGCTCTGTCTTACGTTTGGCTGTAACGTAAGGCAGAGTTCTTCTTCCGAAGGTGAACGCGTCGCAGAAGGAGTCCCCGCGTTGGCAAACGCCGGCGCTCCGGCGGAACGTACCGGCGTCTCGATGGAAAAGCTTGGATTGCCAGCGGGACGTGCCGGCGCTACGGCCGGGAACGCCGGCGCTACGGGTGATAATCCGGCGGACGGTGGCGGCGCATCGTTAAACGGAGGCGTTCGACGGTCGCCGGAAGATTTGTTATACACAAAAGATTCCATCCGTTATGCAGCAGGCTATCAAGTGACCGTCCACGACGGATATACGAGCGTGGAAGTGCGCGATCCGTGGAATGAAGGTAAGCTGTTGCAGCGTTATTTGTTAGTGGCGCGTGACGCATCATTGCCGACGGGGATGCCTGAAGGTACGGTTGTCCGCGTGCCGCTACGTAAGATGGTCGTCTATACTTCGGTTCACTGTGCGGCGCTTGATGCGCTTGGCGTTACCGATGATATTGCCGGCGTCTGTGAATCGCGTTATATAAATGTTACGGCAATAAAAGAGCGTATCCGCGAAGGTTTGATAACAGATGTGGGAGAGGCCGCATCGCCCGGCGTTGAAAAAATGATTGAGATCGGTGCGGAAGTTGTGTTTGCTTCACCTTTTGACCATGGGAGTTACGGGCCGGTCGAGAAATTAGGTATTCCGATTATCGAGTGTGCCGATTATATGGAGAATGACCCGCTCGGACGCGCCGAATGGATAAAGTTTATCGGCCTTTTGACGGGCAGGAGCGCTCGTGCCGATTCATTATTTCGTCGTACGGAGGCTAATTATCTACGCATAAAAGCGCTTGTCGGGGACGTGGCATATCGTCCTAAACTGATGACCGGGATGAAGTACGGTTCTTCGTGGTATGTCCCTTCCGGCGGAAGTTTTATGGCGCGTATTTATAAGGATGCAGGTGCGGACTGTCTGTTTGGTTATCTGTCCGGCGCCGGAAGTACGCCGTTAAGTTTTGAAACAGTATTAAACAAAGCTATTCATGCGGATATCTGGCTGGTATACTACAATCGGGAAGATGAAATGACTTACGGCGCATTACAGTCGGAGTATTCGTCGTACAGTCGCTTTGACGCTTTTCGCGACCGCCATATTTATGGTTGTAATACAAACTATTCGCTGTATTACGAAGAAGTTCCAATGCATCCCGATTATCTTCTGGCGGAACTGATCGCTATTTTTCATCCTCAAATATTGCCTGATCATAAATTCCGTTATTTCGCTCCATTGGGGGATGAGACAGACAAAAAAACAGACAGGTAAAAATCCGCCGGAATTAATGAAATGGCGGACAATACGACGATCCTTCGTCCGGCGCGGCGGCGCGGCGGTTTGCAGCGAGGCCGGGGACGGGGTCGCTCGGAATTGCAGCGGGAGAGCGGGCGGGCGGTCGGATTTTGCAATAGTCGGTAATATAACCTAAATTTGCATGTCCTTTCGTAAAGAAAAGTACATGAAAATCCCAAAGTACGTGCGGATGAAAAACGTTTTTTTCTGCGGAGGAAAGGTAGCGTGTAAATGAATGAAAAATAATAATTATGGAAATAACGGTCGGATTACTCATACCGTTTGTCGGGACTGTATTAGGTTCTGCAATGGTATTCCTGCTTAAGAATGATATATCGTCGCGTCTGCAAAAATTCTTACTTGGCTTTGCTTCGGGGGTGATGATCGCAGCATCGGTATGGTCGCTGCTTATACCGTCTATCGAGATGGCGGAGAAACAGAGCCATTCTGCCGCATGGCTGCCGGCGGCAGTCGGATTCCTTGCCGGCATGGGTTTTTTGTTGCTTTTAGACAGCGTCATACCTCATCTTCATATAAATTCCAATGAGCCGGAGGGTGTTAAGACGAAACTGAAAAAGACGACGATGCTCGTTTTTGCCGTAACCCTCCATAATATCCCCGAAGGGATGGCCGTAGGCGTCGTTTTGGCCGGTATGACAGAGGGTGTATCAAACCTCTCTTTTGCAAGCGCAATGGCGCTTTCGGTCGGCATTGCCATTCAGAATTTCCCCGAAGGGGCGATTATCTCCATGCCGTTAAGGAGCGCCGGCCAGTCCCGCGCAAAAGCCTTTGTCAACGGAGCGCTATCGGGCGTCGTCGAGCCGGTAGCCGGGATTATAACAATCCTCCTGATAACGGTCACACTGCCCGTATTGCCGTATTTGCTCGCCTTTGCAGCAGGCGCGATGATATATGTAGTGGTAGAAGAGCTGATTCCCGAAGCGCAAAGCGGGCATCATTCCAATATCGCTACCATCGGCGTTGCGCTGGGGTTTGTCCTGATGATGATCCTCGACGTGGCGCTGGGATAGGGGTCTCTCTCATTCAAGCCCCCCTATCATTACCTGACGATGTTTTTTAATGAGGGTTATGCAGGGTTCTTCCTTCCTGTTCCCGTCATTTTCCCATGAAAGGACATCGTTCACGGAAATTTTTTCGCAAACCACGGAATCGTCCGACACCTTGAGATCGCACCGTATCGTGTCGTAAGTGTATATATGATATAATTCCGGAGGGGAAGCAAATGCGCACTGTACTTCAACAAGTTCAAGAATCATATCAAGACGTCCTCCCTGCCGGTGATCATTAAATTCCGTCGCAACGACAATCCGCGATGATTCCCGTTCGCCATCGCCGTCACTGATAGAAAAAAGCGGATCCGCAAAGCTACCCTGCGGATACGGGATCAGCCTGATGTCTTTTTCAGAGTAGAACGAATCCACCCAGGAAGCGTAACGCTCGCTCACCGAGAGCACAAGGCCGTCTTTGTCCTTTATGACGATCGAATACCGGAACGGCAGGGTAGGCGCCTCCTCCTCCGGCGAATCGTTACCGCCGCAGGAAGCCAGGACGCAGGAAGCCATGGCGCAGGATAAAAAAATCAGCGGTTGGAATAAATACGTTTTCATAACGGGTTAGTATATTATTATCGCCGGGGGGGAAGCCCCGCCGAAACGTTGTTTACGGATACACTCCCCGCATATTTGCGCTCTGAGCCGCTGCGGAAGGAATGTTTGTTTTTTACAAGAGTTAAATAAGGCTCTTCCGCCTTGTTTTCCCACGAAAGGATATCGTTCACCGAGATTTTTTCACATACCACGGAATCGTTCACCACCTTTAGGACGCACTGTATCGTGTCATACGTATATTTATGATACGCTACAGGCGCAAGATGCCATACTTCAACGAATTCAAGTATCATTCCGAGACCTCCTCCCTGCCGACATTCATTAAATTCCGTCCCGACGGTAATCCGGTATTCCCCGTCATATTTCCTGATGGAAAAAACCGGTTCCCTGTTGCTGTCCGGCGGATACGGGATCAAGCGTATGTCTCTTTCCCAGTAGAAATACCGATTAAGAATATTCCCGTCGTAATAGTCGCCCAGTAACACAAGGCCATCTTTATCCTTTATGATGATCGAATACCGGAACGGCAGGGTCATGTCATTACACGCCTCCTCCTCCGGCGGATCGTTACCGCAGGAGACCTGAAAACAGGATAATACAGCTAACAGCCAAAATAAATTTACTTTCATAACAGGCTAACACCGGGGTAAATAGAGTAAAGCATCCGTAACGTAGATTTTAGAAAATCATATTGTGATTTTCCTTGTTCAGTTTTTCGTAACCGGTTTCGGTCACTTCTTCGTATTCGCTGTTATTACACGATATCAGAAATATACCCGATATCAGGATGGATTGTGTAAAAAAATTCCTGTTCATTATAGTACATTTTTAGTTTAAAAATCAGATAATTGTTGCAAAGATAAAAGCTTAGATCAATAATATTAGAAAAGAGGAGTTAAATAAATATAAATCTGTTATGCTATTCCGGTGAAGGGAATTATTTAATGCGTTTTGTTCGTAATAAACACCTGTTGCAGGCATCAAATCGAAGGGTTATATGACGTTGGATGTATAATATCATCAATGCGGCAGTCAGACGTGCGGGGATGTAGTTGGCAGCGTCGAAACAAATACGGAAGCAATCGATACCGATAATACAGGTGCAGCCTGTAATAGAATAACGAAAGTAATCAGGAATATACCGCTTATAAGGACAGTGGACATTATTCCACCTTTTAAAATACGTCCGTCGCCGTGGTTAAATGTTTGTTCGCCGTATGAAATCAGTTTACCGAAACCTGCAACAGGATGGGGCAGTCATGGAGGGAATGAAGTAAGCCGACAGGCAGTCCATTTGTTTTGCGAGATGTTTGTACAGCTCTGACGAATCGATCCTTCCGGGAATATTCGAACTGAAATTGGAGTTTGTATTTCTGAATTTGTACCGGTCGTCTCCGTGTCCGTGGATCATATTTATTTAATCTCTTTGGGATTTGATGTGTTTACAAAAAGTATATCGCCCACATCTTTAAAATCGGTAAAGAAGTTTATCGGTTCATGTTTCAGGCGATCTTCATGGAAGCCGATGATTGTCAGCGCCGCATGTGATGAATGTATCCCCACTACGTCACAGAATTTATAACCTTCGTCTATCATGATAAATTCAATATTGGCGAGTGTAATTGGTAATCGTCCTTCGGCAATCCGTTTTTCCAATACTTTTTTTATTTCTGAAAAGTCCTCTTTTGTACTTGTCAGGAATATCTTCAGATGACTTTTTTTCCAATCGGGGTGTGACATGATGATATATCCCAGCAATATCATAAAGTTTGTGTTTTTCCCGTCATATTCGCGTATCCATACATGTATTCCGTTTCGAAGTTTCATGAAATGTTCCGATATAGCCAGGATACCGACGTCAAAGTTCCCGGCCCGTACCAGGTTTACGTTGCTGAGGATATGACGCAGTTCATCAGGATAACGCTTGTCGTATTCAAAAATCACCATGTTGTTTTCCATCCCCGAAATAGACGGCGTTTGTATGACCTGCGCAATGGCCGAAGTGTACGACGGGGAAATCATGGTGTCGATATAGAGCGTGCTGCTGCTATTCCGCGTACTGTCGATAAGTTGTTCCTGTATAAGTTTCGATTCTTTATATGTTTGTTTGCTGTAGTACCCTTCTATCAGATGGAAGTATGTGCCGAAGCCATGCCGGTAACTTATCCATTTCATCAGTTCCAGAATTTTCTCCCGTTCAAAAGAATGTGACGATACGCAAATCGCGGCCGGCCTCCATTCTTCGTTATCCATACTCGACTGATGTTTTTGCATATAAACCTGCAGCTGCCGGTTTAACTGGAACAGTGCGCCTTTGAAAATATTCACCAGCCCTTTACCGTCTTTATTGTACTGCTCGATAAAAAGATAAATCAGAACGATAACGCCATAAGATAACAGGGTGTAGAAAGGATTTATCATGAACATCACCCACACCGACAGCAGAAAACCGGAGAGAGACAGGAACCATTTTGACTTGAATCGCGGGCGATACGACGGGGGCGAACCGAAATGGTTAAGGAACGAATTGAGGCATAGCGTACCGTATGTTATCAGGAAAAACATGGAGATTATCTCCGCTACGCTGTTTACATCGCCTAAAAGGATGAAAACCAGCGCGATTGCAAAAGATATCAGGGACGCGTTTCCCGGTTCGCGCGTATCGCCTTTTCCCCGTGCAAGGAAGATATTCAGTCGCTTGAAAGGGAATGTCCTGTCGGCTGCAATAGCCTGAAGCGTGCGCGGGGCGACGATCATGGAGCCTATAGCCGACGACGATGTGCAGGCGGCTAATCCGAGCGGGATAAATACGGCGCCGAAGAACGCTATTCTCGACATAATCATCTGATCTTCCACCAAGTCCGTTTGGAATGCGGAAACGGAAAGTTTCCAGACCACGACAATATAGACAATAAATCCGGTGAATGTGCCGAGCATCGTCCCCAGAGGGATGGATTTGCCGGGATTACGTAAATCTCCGCTAAGCCCTACTCCTGCCGTCATTCCGGTAAATGCCGGAAAGCAAATCGCAAAGATGGCGAAGAATTTTTCTCTGTTGAAAAAACCGAAGTTATTACCTGCCGTAAGCGCCGGATTGTCCGTCGCTTCGATCGGTTTCCCCAGGAAAAACAGCAGAAGGGATACAAACAGGATAAAATTGACTAAATACAGCAATTTCATCCCCGAACCTGAACCCTGTTTCAAAATAACATAAGCAAGTATGAGAAGGGTAGGGATACTTATCATCTGTTTAGGAAGGTTTATGTCGAATTGCGTTTTACACCAGTCAAAGAGAAACTGGAACGATTCGGTAAAAGCAATAATATAAAAAGCGATACTGATTGTTTGTGAAAGAAAAAGCGTTATCCCGATCGTTGAGCCGATTTTCAATCCGAACGAGCGGGAGATAATAAAATATTCGCCTCCACCTTCCACACGCGTATTCGTTGCAAGTTCGGAAATCGCCAGCGCCGTTGGAATGGTAATCATATGGCCAACCAGGATAATACCGATTACGCCCCAGAAGCCAATTGTGCCGGTTGCAAAACCGAAGCGCAAGAACAGGATAGCGCCGAGAATAGAAGATATTGACGTAAGATAAACGGCCGCCGTTCCGAATCCGCCTTTATTTTTTACTACATTATTTTGTTCCATTGAAGTTGTATTTTTAAGAGACAAAAGTACAAAAAATAGACGAGTTAATGTCTTTAGCCTGTTAATAAATTACAAACTCTGTATCGAAGCAGTGATTTTTTGTTTTTTGGATAATTATTTGTATGTTTATTCTATAAATCCTGCCTGACATTTTTATTTGTCTGCGTGTGATTGAAAAATTTCATGTGCAGTTGCAGACAAGTTTTGAATACAGTTTATATACAGGAAAATGAGATGTTTGATAATATAAAATATGAACCGGACATTATAAAATAATGAAATGAAAAAAGCATTAAGTATCGTCGTGAAGTTTCTTCCTGTGATCCCCTTTTTTATGGTATTAGGGACGGTCTTTGCGGTCAGTCAGGAATTGGTAAAGGGCGTTGTTTCCGGAAAATACTTCTGGTTTTACTTTTCGATGGGTATTATTGCCATTACTACGGTTGTTGATTTTGTCTGCCGACAGACGATACAGACGATACGGATAAAGAGGGTTGATGGTTTGATTTTACTATATGGAGTAAGTACATTTATCGTCAGTTATTTTGTCCATTCGTCCGAAGCGATGACGAAACACATACTGTTTGTATTGATTATCCTATTGTATTGTTATTTCAGAATGATTTTGAGCGCTTCGGGATCAAACAAATACTTGATTATGCTGTTTTTTCTTGCTACGGGTCTGGTGGAAGCCATCTGGGGACTGGGGCAACTATACGGGTTTACGTATTCGCAACATAGCCGGTTTAGTCTGACAGGATCATTCTTCAATCCTGGTCCTTATGCATGTTATATTGCTGTTGTATTACCAATGGCATTCTTCTATACTTTGAAGTATCGTCTCTGTTATAAAGTCAAATTTCATCTCCGCAATATTTCTGTTTATTTTCTCTGGGGGATTTCATTGTTAACATTTATGTTGTCAATGCTTGTTTTACCGGCTACCATGAGCCGCACTTCATGGATTGCCGCCTTTGGAGGATGCGGGCTAGCGTTAATATATTTTTCGGCTAAAAATGGGAATATCAAGACATTTATAATTACCAATAAGAGAAATTGCACCATTATCATTTTCATTACGATCCTGTTAATAACAGCTGGTAGTTTCGGCATGTATCAGTTTAAAAAAGATTCAGCGGACGGACGGATACTGACATGGAAAATTGCCTTGCAGGCGGCTGTCCATCATCCTTGGGGCGTAGGTATAGGGAATTTTCCGGGCAGTTACGGCCAAGAACAGACTTCTTATTTCTCTGCAGGTCAGGGAACAGAACAGGAACAGCATGTGGCAGGTAATCCTGAATATGGCTTTAATGAATACCTGCAAATCTTCGTGATGTCGGAAATCCGTTCTTGTTTTTTTCAGGCCATATTACCCAATAGGAGTAGAGTGCTTAAAACTCCATCAACCTTTAAATACATGTCTATTTGTTAAATAAAAGTAAAACTACAAAGATATATTTTTTGTTTTATCTATAAAATTTAATTAGCAATGTGTAAGAAGAAAATTTCAGGAATGATTGGTATAGCCGCTTTTTTAATGATGACGGCGTTTTAATATCCGTTTAAGTTCGGACAACAACAGCGCTCTTTCTGATCTTGTATTAGCCAATATTGAAATATTGGCTCAAGCTGATGAGATTGGTGGAATTAATTGTAATGTTATAGGGTATACGGATGCATGGAAAGACGGTTGTCTATATTATTGCGCTCAGTGTGCAGAAGGTTATTACGTAGCTATAAATTTAATTTATTGTCCGGCAAGATAATTTTGTTATGATAAAAAGAAGATTCCTTTCATTTATTTTCTCTCTTGTTGTGCATTGACTTTTGCTCAAAATGAAGAAAATAAACCTTTTGAATCATTTCGAGGATGTAAGGAGTGTAGACTTAGTAATGGTAAGTGTTATGTTGTCATTGAAGCGCTTCGGGCATTTCAGGGTAATGATTCTATTGCCATAGAAATTTTCAAGGAAGAGTACGAAATTGTCAATATGCGTCATTATGAAAAGGAATGGCTGTTAAAGAAAAATCATACATGGATAATTCAATATTTTGCTTTGGAAGAAAGTAAAATATATCATTGCCGTTCAAAACGTTTTAAGCCTTTCGATCCTGTTCTCTTAATGGAATAATCATACAGGTTACGAATATTTTTCCGGTAATTTTTTCAACATAAACGAAGCCTTTAATTAATCAACAATGAAAAGAGTAATCACGATATTGATCATCCTGCCGGTAATGGCAGGATGCGGAAGGAACAGTAGATCAAATAATGAAAGCGACGCTTTTATTACGGTTGACGTCAGGGCCAGTTATCCCAAAAAAGAATTGATGCTTCAGCATTTTATGGATGTGGAATACATTGCGCTGGAGACCTCCGACGAATTTCTGTGTCAGGGTCGTGTTCTCGATATTGGCAAGGATATCATATTGGTAAGGAATGATATTCCGGATGGGAACATTTTCGTCTTTGACGGAAAAGGCAAAGGCCTAAGAAAAATTAACCGTCGTGGAAATGGAAACGAAGAATATATCATCATTTCCGGGGTTGCCCTGGATGAAGATAATGGAGAACTGTTTGTTAACGACGTTATTGCAAGGAAAGTAGCGGCGTACGATTTATACGGAAATTTTAAAAGAAGTTTTCGATATAACGAAGGAATCAGGATTGATAATATATACAATTTTGACGGGGAAAATCTGATTTGCGTGGCGGAAGTAGATACTGAAACGCCTGATAAATCAACGTTTATTATTATATCCAAACGGGATGGAAGCAGGGACAATGAGATTCAGATTCCTTATAAGCAAAAAAAATCGACAAGCATTGATGGTAACGGGAACTTCTTTATAATGTACCCTTATTATCCGATTCTGCCTTTTCATGACGGTTGGATACTTTCGGAAGCCTCATCCGATACGGTGTTTCGTTTTTCGCCGGATAACCGTATGATCCCATTTATGGTAAGAACTCCATCCGTACAATCCATGAACCCGGAAGTATTTCTTTTTCCGAAAATACTTACAGACCGTTACTGTTTCATGGAAAAAGTAAAGAAAGAAAATAATTTCCCCAAAACAGATTTAGTATACGACAGGCAAAAAAAAGCCCTGTACGAATATATCTTATACAATGATGATTATTCCAACAAACAGCGTGTGAGTATGGTGACTTCGGAAACAAAAAACGGTGAAATCGCATTTTGGCAAAAAATCGAATCCGGCGAACTTGTTGAATCGTACAGGAAAGGGGAACTAAAAGGCAAACTGAAAGACGTTGCGGCAGGATTGGATGAAGATTCAAATCCGGTCATTATGTTGGTGAAAGACAAGCAGTCTATGTGATTGCGCAGGGGAAGCGGTAAAAAGAATCAGTCGCAGTTATGCTGACAGTCGATGTTGTTTTTTTCTATTTCAATAGTGACATGATCTATGTGGAACGGTTTTGCAATATGAATGATATTGCGTTTTAACCGTTCGGGGTTCGTCGTATTGCTTACGGCATGAAGCGTCATGATATGCGATTCTCCGTCTATTGTCCACAAGTGGAGGTCGTGTATGGAGATGACATCTTCCACCGCGTTCAATTTTTTCTCCAAATCATTCATGTCGACATCGCCGGGTGTCGCCTGTAACATAATCCGGAATGTATCGCGCATATTTTTGAAAACATTTGCTAACACCCATATGCTGATAGCGGCGGAGAGGATGGGGTCGAGAACCGGCAGATTTACAAATACCATCGTGATGCTGGCGATTAATACGGCAATCCACCCCAGGACATCTTCCATAATATGCAGAAAAACAGCGCGTTCGTTCATGGAGCTGCCTTTTTTCATCCTGAGGGCTGCCGCACCATTGATGATAATTCCGACAATCGCAATCCAGAACATCCCGTAAGCATTTATTTCTTGGGGATTTAAGATTCGTTTCACTGCTTCGGTAAGTACAAAAACAGAGCTCACAAATAAGACGCCGGAAAGAAAAATGGAGCCGAGAAGCGAAAATCGTCTGTATCCGTAAGTGTATTTATGGTCGCGTTTCTGTGTCGCTTTTTTCTGAAGCGCCCACGCAACGGCCAGCGACAGGCAATCGCCAAAATCGTGAAGCGCATCCGAAAGAATGGCGATACTGTTCGTGAAAAGTCCGCCGATCACTTCTACAACTACAAAAAACAGGTTGAGGAAAAATGCGATGGAAATATTTTTTGCAGCGTTATTTTCGTGAAGGTGTTCGTGATTATTATGATGATGGTGTGCCATAATACTGTTTTTTGATGATATATAGATGAAGTTTTTACCTGTTTATTATTACGTTTTGTAAAGTAAAATTATTGATCATGTTTTTATCATATTCTCCGTTTTCAGCTTTAATAGTAAGGTTTTCAAATCTGAAACCGTTTAATTCGTATTGGTCGGATTTCTCAACATTGAAAAATATTTTACATTCAAAGTCGATATTCTGCATGGTAATGTTACTTGAATACGATTTGGGGATATCTTCCCTGTCTTTGAGGTCGAAAAACTGTGTCCAGGGCCTTATGTAGAGGAAATTATCCGCGTTTCCTTTGACGTCTTCGATCCGTACATACTCGTAGTTTTGCGGCGTGTCGGGACGCATTTTCAGCCAAAGCAGGCGATTTGCGTTTTTGACGGTACACCGGCGCAGGATGATATTCCGGTCGTGGATGGATTCGCTTCCGAAAGTGAGTGCGCTATGACAGAATCCGTATTCGCAGTCTTCGATAATGATATTGTAATTGCCTCCATTATTCGGGTCTTTATCTGCCCAGGGGCCTTTTCCTCCTTTAAGGGCGACGGCGTCGTCGTTGACCGACATGTAGCAGTTTTTTATCAGGACATTCGTGCAGGCGTCAATATCTATGGCGTCCGTACTGGGGGCTTTTACCGGTTTTCCGGGAGAAAAAATGTGCAGCCGAAGCAGTTTTACATTCCGGCAATTATAGAGATGTGTTGTCCAGAAAGGAGAATTAATCAGTTTGACGCCTGAGATCTGCACATCTTTGCAATTTGAAATGTAAAGCAGTCTCGGACGCATTTCGTCCATATTTGTACAATTGGGGTTAAACTCGCGACGCAACCAGAATGAGCGCCAGTAACGCAGTCCGTTCCCGTTGATGATGCCCTTTCCGGAGAGGGTGAATCCGTCGACGCCGTCTGCGTTTATCAGTGCGGAAAAGTATTTCAGCGTCTGCCCTTCCATGCGTGTCGTTTTTATAGGGAAGTTACTTATGTCATCGCTTCCTTTGAGGACGGCGTCTTCTTCCAGATACAGGTGTGTCAGGGGTTTGAAAAACAGTGCTCCGCTCAAAAACGTCCCTTTGGGAATGACGACAACACCTCCTTTTTCGGCTGCCAGGTCGATTATGCTCTGGATCTTTTCAGTCTGCAGGACGGTGCTGTCATTGACAATGCCATAGTCCGTGATAATAAATCGTTTGCCCGGCTTCCCGATATCGGTAAGATCATGTTGCCTGAACCAGTCTGGAATGAGTGTCCCGTCAGGGAATTT
>JAITBC010000036.1 GCA_031283785.1 Tannerella sp.
AAAATAGTTGAAGAATAAATCATTAAAGTAAATTAAAGAACATGAAAAAGACAGTATTATATTATTTGATAATAGCGGGCGCCCTGGTATATTTGTCGTCCTGCGATGAAATGGACAGTACATACAGGCAATATGTAATACCGGGCGGGATTACCTATCCTCAAAAAGTCGATTCTCTGAAAATTTATTCGGGATTGAACCGCGTAAAATTAGAATGGCGCAAATCAATTGACCCAAAAGTAGTCAAAGCGAAAATTTTCTGGAATAATTATGCCGATTCGGTCAGCCTGGATATTCCCGCAAATCGGGATACTATCAGTTGCATTGTTAATGATTTGTCGGAAAATACCTATACCTTTTATGTCAGAACGTATGACAGCAAAGGGAATGTTTCCGTTCCGGTCGAGATAACCGGCGCCGCGTATGGAAACATCTTCCGGTCGGGCTTGGTGCAACGCTCTATCTTAAATGATATGGTGGACGCCAATGGATGGACTGTATATTTGGGAAATGTTGCAGGTTTGAATGAAGGAGCCATGGCTACGGAAATAACTTACCGGAAAACCGATGGTAATTATACTGCCGTAAGGATTCCTCTTACCGAATCCAGCGTAGTGATTACTGATGCAGAGCCCGGTACGGAATACACATACAGTACTTTGTATTTCAACAGGGAAAAATTCATGGAAATCTTTTATTCCGCAGAAGAAACGCGTACGGTAAGTACGAATTTCAGAGAGGTTTTGATTCCCCGCGACCGGTTCAAAAATGCAGCTTTGCCCGGTGATTTTTATAGGTCGAGTAACAGCGGTACCAGTATGGAAAAAGCATGGAACGGCGTAGGTTACGGCACAACTTACGACAACTGTTTCTGTACTGTGCAGGCGACGCCCATGCCTTTTCATTTTACCATTGAATTGGGGCGCACTGTCATCCTTAACCGGCTTAAAATATATCCGTATCAATCCGGAATATATGCAAGTTCTTTCCCCCGTTTTTTTGAAATATGGGGAAGTGACAACCCTCCCGCAGACGGCAGTTTTGATAACTGGAATAAGCTCGGCGCATGGGAAATACACAAACCTTCCGGTTACGGTGCAGGCGTTGACGTCGGCGCCATAACCGATGAAGACCGTGAATGGATTAGAAACGGAGGAAATTATTCTGTTGAAGTTTCCGATGAAACGCCCAATCCGTTTGTTCCCGTAAAATATTTACGGGTTAAGGTACTTAATACATTCGACACGTACCGTTATTCGAGACTCAGCGACTGGGTAATTATTGGAGAACTGGAGTTTTGGGGAGCGATTCTTGAGGAATAATGATTATTAAAAAAATATGTGTAATTTTGACGAAATTTTATTAATTAAATATTACAAAAATGGAAAGACGTAATTTCTTAAGAACAGTGACAACAGGTTTGTTATCTGCGAGTTTATATCCGAGTACCGCATCTGCGTTCGATAATTCGCTTATAGTTCAGCCTTCTTCCGGCAGTACGCTCAACTCTCAGGAATCGGAACCTGTTCAGTTAAAAAACACTTCGTTTTTTTGGGTACGGGGATTTAACTATCAACCCGGATATACTCGCGGACACGGATTTGACACGTGGTGTAATTTTAAACCAAACGTGATAAAACGAGAACTGGCTCGTGGCAAAGAACTGTTTCCCGAGATGACAGCCGTTCGTATCTGGCTTTCGTTCGATGCTTATCTTGCAGAACCGGAAAAAGTCGTGAAAAACTTTACAACGTTTGTCGATATCATTGGCAAAAACGGTCTTCGTGTAATGCCGGTGATATTCAACGCATGGTCGGGGACTCCCAATTGGGGGTTGATTACTCCGCAAACGGTCAGACATATGCTTAGTCCAAAAGAGCAGAGTTTTCGCGACGCCGTTTTCAAGTTTACAGATTCGCTGTTTGACAGGCATGCCGCAGACGAACGGATATTTGCATGGGATTTGTGTAACGAGCCGTTCAATTCCGACGGCGGACAGGATAACTACCTGACATGGCTAACTCAACTCCATGCTCATATCAAGGAACGTTACGAAAAGACATGCCTGACGATAGGGATATGTCGAAATGATTTTATGGAGAAAATTGAACCTTTATGCGATTTGTTTTCTGTACATCCTTATTTCGGGTTAAAGAACAATCCTGTTGAAGTTGCCAACAAATTCAACAAACCGATGGTTGCTTCGGAGACCGGCTGGGGTAGTCTTGACGATGCTGAACGGGCAAATCGCTTACGCGGCGAACTTTCTTCGTGCGTGGACAGAAATGTGGGATTTTTGATACATGCTTTGAGCTATAGCCGGGTGGCTGACCTTCATCTACCGCAGGACGGTCCAGTAGGAGGCGCCGGATATATGGCTTGTATCAATAAAGACGGCTCGCTCCGTCCCGGACATGGAATCATACGGGAATACTTGAAAAACAAGTGATTATTTGATGAAAAGTTTTACAGTGATGAAAAGTCGTCTGAATTTCAGACGACTTTTTTCATGACCAAAAATTTTGCCGTCAATTCGTACGGATTATAACTCCTGTTACGTAAAGTCATGTTTAGTCTATAGGGTTCGGAACTTCGGCGTCCCTATTCCATGCTTTGCCTTACAAGCAATGTTCAGGTATGCGAAATTTATAACATATAAAAGTATTAAGAAACTGGTTACCGCAAAGAACGCAAAGTCCTGCGCAAAGGGTGCACAGACTTTGCGCCCTTTGCGGTTAGAAACATTCATTACATGTTTTATTTGCCTTCTCTTAATTCGTAAATTTTAATTCTCCCAATGAGGTTTGCTTATCCAAACTCAGGTTAATATGGAATTGCCAAAATATTCTTTTGTTCAAATTTCGTTGACGAGGTACAACAAAAATCCCGAAGGGATTTGTGCCGCGAGAACGCATGGAGTGGTTGTCATGCGTAGAGCTGTAAATTACATGGTAGTATGTCCTACCGAAATCGCCTTACAGGAGGAGGTTTCAAA
>JAITBC010000042.1 GCA_031283785.1 Tannerella sp.
TTGATTGCGGAAATCTTCCCGAATACCATTCGCGGCAAAGCGGTAGCTCTTGCGGTAGCTTTCCAGTGGATTTTCAACTACTTAGTTTCTTCCACTTTTCCGCCGCTCTACGATTTCAGTCCGATGATAGCTTACGGATTGTATGGCGCGATGTGTGTGCTGGCCGCCCTTTTTGTCTGGAAATGGGTACCGGAAACCAAAGGGAAAACCCTTGAAGAGATGAATAAGCTCTGGCGAAAATAAAACCTGGAAGAGCGTCCGACAAATACGGGCGCTCTTTTTTTTTCTTATCTATGAATATGTTATTCCAACCAAGTATATACGTTTCAAATCAACTTCATCTCATACCCGATTTTAATCAATTCGGCCATGTTTCTGGCTTTGAGTTTGAGAAACAGGTTTTTTCGACAGGTTTTGACGGTTTCTATATCGCGGAAAATTAAATCGGCGGTTTCTTTGGCCGTACAACCGTCGGCCGTGTATTTCAGAATTTCTTTCTCCCGGTTGGTAAGCCAGATGGCTTCTGAGTCTTTCCTTTCTTTCAGCAGGAGTTCTATTTCTTCGCACAGAAATGGTTCTTTGCGGCTGACGGCTTTAATACCGGCAAATATTTCTTCGGGATCGGCGTTTTTTAGGACATAGCCGAGCGCGCCGTTGTGCAGAGCGTGCTTAGCTATGTTAAACTCCTTGTAGCTGGTCAACATAATGATTTCCAATTCAGGGTAATTCTCTTTCATTTCGAGGCAAAAATCTACTCCGTTACCGTCGGGGAGTTCGATGTCGAGCAACAACACGCCGGACATTCCTTTGACCAGTCCTTCGCGACAGGATTGCAAATTATAATATTCGCCGGTAACCTGCGCAAAACCCGATTCATTGATCATCCGACTCAAACACGTTACCACTATTTTATGATCGTCAACAATCTGTACATCTATCATCGCTATATATTTTTTGTTTTTAGTTCAATATCAATTTCCGTGCCTTTTCCGAGAACGGAGTTAATATCCATTTTACCATTAAAAGCAGTAATCCGGTCGTATATATTTTTCAATCCCGAACATTCCTCGAAATCCGGTTTATCAAAGCCGCAACCATCGTCCTGAACGGTAAGCGCCAGCCGGTTATCGTCCTGTAACAGTTGCACGTTGATGTTTTTAGCTCCGGAATGCCGGGAGGCATTGTTCACCAGTTCGCAAGCGCAGTAATAAACCACAAGCTCCAGTCTTTCGTTAATCCGCCTGTTTTCGCCGAAGAAATGAAAATTAACATTCGGGAACAGACGGCAATAATCTTCCAGGGCAGCTTTCATTCCATACCGTTCCAAAGAACTGGGCATCATGCCGCGAGCCATACGGCGAATCGTTTCGATGCAGTCGTCGATTTGGTTGCAGACATTTTTCAACGATTCCACCGTATTGAGTTCGAGTTTCATGGCTGAAAGCATGCCGTTAACGCCATCGTGCAGATCGCTTGCGAAGCGTTTCCGTTCATTCTTTTCCCATTCGAGAACAGCGCTGGCTGCAATGAGCCGTTTTTCTTTCTGCTCATTTTTTATTTTTTGCAGCAAAATGATCCAGATAGCAATCGCTAACACGAGGCCGGCTATACCGGTGAGAATATACAGAATTTTTTGCCGTTCCAAATCGGATATGCGCATTTCCTTCTTTTCAATTGCAAACTGTATTTCCATGCTCGCCACGGTTTCGCGAAAATTCTTATCGGTATTTTCCTTCATTTGATTCGAATAGATATAGAAAAAATCGTAAGCCTTTTGCCGGTCGCCCGCAAACAGATAAGCGACAGCCCTGTTGAAAGCCAGGCCGGGATACAGTCTCACGGACTGAGAATAGGTTTCCATTGCCTTACGAGCGCACTTCTCGCTTTCGTCGTACTGTTTTCGTTCCATGTAAATATCCGAAAACAGATACCAAATTTTGGCCAGCGTCATCGGATCGCCATGTTTTTCGGCAAAAGTCAGCGCCTCGCCGGCGTATTTCAGCGCTTGGACGTACTCTTTCTTTGCTAAGCTAATCCGCGCCAAGCCTTCTTTTCCGTAGGAACAGTACATAAACAGACCTCCCGGCAATCCACTATCATTCAAATTCTTTTCGGCTAAGGAGTCGGCTATTTCATACGTTTTTATCATGTTTTCTTCCGCCTTGTCCAGTTCATTCCCGTCCAGATACACCGAACCGGCGATATATTGAATCTGCGGAATCAAGTAGGAATAACCGCGACGGCTGGGCGAGTATATTTTATCCAGTTTGGCGATTTCCTGGTTAGCCCGTTCGGCATACTCAAATGCTTGACTTTTATTTCCTGTCAGGTAATAAATTTCGGCGGCGTTGGCCATTGCCCGAATGATGTTAAAATGGCCGGACATCGTTTTTTCTCCTATCTTCATCGCTTGCAGATAATATTTCAGCGCTTTGGCATAGTGTCCCTGAAAACCGTAGGTGTTAGCAAGGTTGGATACGATGCGTCCGCCTTCGTATTCCCGGCCTCCGGGTATTTCCAGCGCTTTTTCCAGATAGACGCGGGCGCTGTCATATTGGCTGATAAGATTGTAGTACAGACCTATATTCCAAAGTACATCTATCTTTTCTTTTTGCATCAATAGCTGCGTATCCAATCGGTTCTTTAGCGAATCAAGCTCCGAAGGGAACATTTGCGCCGCTGTTCTTCCGTTACAAATAAAAAACGCTAATCCGAGAACACAATACAACCGATAAATACGCATTTTGTTTGATATTAAATGTATGACAAATTTTTTAACAAAAATATGAAGTTTTATTAATATTTCCTACATAAATTTATAACAATATAAAATATAATATTTCTAATTTTTTTTCAATTTCACGTATTTTCACCCTTTTGAGTGATTGACAGGCATTGAAATTTTCACTAATATTGTCGTCGATTTATATAATTTTTATTAACAAGCGCTCGCAAGGGTATAAAAAACAAAAGAATGAGCAATATCGTTTCCATCGCTGTTATAGCATTAGCCCGTGGGGCGCCGTTAGGAGCGGCGGCGCAGGAAAACCCGGATTTAACTCCTTCGCAAGACAGTAAAGTCATCGTTCAATGGGGAGAACGACATAAAGTATCCTGACATCAATGATTAAAGGAAATTTAAATATCTGTCAATCATCCATAAGGGTGAAAATGCAACAAATTGAAAAAAAAAGTTTTTTATATATGAAATATATACAAATTTTATTATTTTTGTTAAAAAATTAGTTGTACGTTTCATATCAAACAAAATGCGTATTTACTCGGTTGTATTGCGTACTTGGGGCGGCAAAAATGAATAGTATAAACAATTTATAATAATAAATACAATGAAAAAACAAATGCGATCTATTTTTATTGACAGCCCTGTGCATCACGCTGGGCATGATTGGGTATGTTTCCTGCGAAGGGCTGGAAAGCGAATCCGATAAAGGGAAAAAAGCGGCAGAAGAATTTTGCGACTGTTTGGATGAAGGTTATACCATGAGTAAGTGCAATGAAAATTTTATGACAACTATGGCAAATGCTTCTCTGACGAATCTATAACTGCCTTTAACAAGAAGGATAGAAATGAGATATTGAATTTACTGAGGAATAAATCATAACGAAAAAACAATGTAAGAATGAAACCAATTAGATTATTAAATTTATCAGGTATGTTGCTTGCAACAAGCCTGTTTTTCGGATGCGGTCCGAACGACCAAAGCATACTGAAAAAGTACGAAACACATTCTCCGCTCGAACAGGCGGACAACCGGGCAGAAATCCGTCTGAGATTCGCAATAGACACGATACAGATCGGCGATACCCGCTTGATTATCGACAACAAGGCGTTCCAAGTGTTGTATTCACACCCGGCGCTGACTTTTAACAAGAAAAATGTTGAACTGTTATCCAGCCGGCTGTTTCTGGCTAATGCCGAGAATCCTTCCGAACAACTGGAGGTTAAATTTTCCACCATCGAACAAAGCCCATCCGGCAACGATTCGACAAAAACGGCCTACCTTTTCCAGATGAACAACGAGGAAAAAGAAATCGTAGATCGAAAGCTGAAATATCTGCTGGTCGGCTTCAAGGGAATTGACAAAAGCGAATTTGCCGGCGCGGCAACGCCGCCGTGCTTCTTCATTGTTTCGCTCGACAAAAAAAATCCGCATCTGTTGACCGAAGTTCCGCTCTCGGCAGGCGATCTTTTTGCCGCCGATTCTGTGAAAGGCAAATTCATCCGCTTCGCCGAACCTCAGGTTTATTCGGGAACCGTCGCTTTCAAAAAGTCGAAAGATACGAAGCTGACGTTCACTGTTTCGGCTGACGCCGAAAAAGTTACGGAGTTGGATATAGAAATGAAAGAATTGTCTTTGTCTCCCAAAAAAGAATATAATATGGGTTTTAAGATATCGGGTATAACAATAAATGGCGGATTTACAATTCCAAACTTTATTGATGTTCTCGATGATAAAATAGTATCGAACAATGTGATCGTTTGTGATTTAACGCTAACAGACGCCTGCATTTACGGAACTGTAAAAATTGACTTGGATGAAGGCGTAACAGACCAAGTATCTGCCGTATTTAAGAACATAACTACTCCGCAGGATATTCCCGACGATATTCTCACACTACATAAACATTAAATGTATAACCCGCTCTGCAACGGAGCATAAAAAGTAAATTAAAAATGATAAGTAAGTATTTTAAAACAGCAAAACAGTACGCCAATAACGGCGGAAAAACCGGAAAACTTTCCATCCGGATGGAAACATTTTCGAAGAAGGTAATCTTTGTTTTGATTGCCTTCTGTTTTTCAAGCGCCTTTTCCCTTGTCAGGGCGCAGGATGTGATTACAAAAAAAGACGGCAGCGACATCCGCGCCAAAGTCGTTGAAACGGACAACAGCGTCGTTAAGTATAAACTGTACGACAATCTTTCGGGACCGACTTATGTTGTGTCTAAATCCGAACTGTTCATGATTAAATACGAAGGCGGAAGAAAAGAACTGTTCAGTTCTTCGACAAGTTCAACGGAAAGTCAGACGGTAAATGTACAGCAAAGCGCAACGACAAATGTGCCGCAAAACGCAACGACAAATGTGCCGCAAAACGCAACGACAAATGTGTCGCAAAGCGCAACGACAAATACGGCAACAGTTTCCCAATCGCCGTTCGAACAACGCCAGCCTGTTACAACATCTTCGCACCTGTCGCAATCAACGTCTCCGATTCCATCGACAATCGTTCCGGAGACATATTATCAGGGCGATTGGAAATCGCAGATGAGATTGCAGGCGCCGAACATTTATCGACGTTATAAAAGCGGCTCAGCGCTTTCGGGAGTCGGACTGGGGCTGATGGTAGGCGGACTGACTGCCGCAGTTATAGGCGTA
This sequence comes from Tannerella sp., assembly GCA_031283785.1. The sequence continues at coordinate 5,402 of JAITBC010000042.1, forward strand.
GCTACCGGTGAAAAATCGACCAGCACAACTGCTACAAGCATTGATATACAGCTTACCGGAACCGGCGCAGCCATTGCTGCGGCTGGTACAATTTGCTTTATGGTGGGTACGCCTTTGATGATTGTGGGATTTTCGAAAAAAGGCAAAGCGAAACGGGAGTATTTCAACACTTATCCTTCTTCGCAAACTCAAAAATCGCCATTGCAGTCTCCGCATTTGGAAATACGTCCGAACGGTTTGGCATTTGTGTTTTAACGAAAGAGATAACTAATATAAATAAAGTGAGTTAAGTTAAATTAAATTAAAAGTTATGAACAAGATTATTTCTATTTTAGTCCTGTTAATGTTTACAGGCGTTTTTTCTCTTGTCAAGGCACAAGATGTGATTACCAAGAAAGACGGAAATGAAATCCGTGCAAAAGTTACCGAAGTCGGTATAAACGAGGTCAAGTACAAGCTGTTCAACGATCAGAGCGAGCGTCTGTATTCTCTGGCAAAGAGCGAAATTTTCATGATTGTGTATGAAAATGGCATTAAAGATGTGTTTGGCATAGACTCGACTCCCGCGCCCGTTCAAACGCAAACGCAAACGCAAACTCAGGGACAACCTCCGTTTCAAACTCCGGTTGCAACACAGCAGACCGGGTATAGAGGTCAGAGTACAACACCTGTAACGGCGTACACACCGCAATCGTCTTATCGAAAAGGATATGTCGGAATTAGTTTTGCAGGGTCTTTTCCAACGGAAGACAGCGATTATGCAAGTACCGGAACACAGGTTAATATTAATATAGGATATTTGTTTTCCAACCATGTCGGGATAGCTACCTCGATTTTGAGTAATACATACGACACTAAAAAGTATAAAAACGGCGATGTAGGACTGACCGGCGCTCTTTTCGGACCTCTGTTTTCATTCGGTTCCAGTCCGCGATACATAGATTTTGACATTCGCCCTTCAATCGGTTTTCTTTTCATTGAAGGAACAAGCAACAGCAAGTGGGAAAGTGATGATACCGCTTTTGCGTTAGGCCTGGGCTTTTCGCTCAGATGGAACGTATCGAAAGTAATTTCCCTGACAGCTAATTTGGATTACCTCAATCAGGGAGAATTTGACGACACCGATTGGCTGTTGTCTTCCATAGGATCAGGTATTGGTATCAATTTCCGGTTTTAAATAATATTTGGGTACGGTAAATCTGTATAAGGCTTACCGTACCTTTTTAAATTATATAGAAAACAGGAAAGTATGAAAAGAACAGGAATGCTCATGTTCGCCTGTCTGGCATTTTTTGCACAGGCAATTTATGCACAGGATATTATCACGAAAAGAAACGGGGACGCCGTCCGGGCAAAAGTCGCGGAAATAAGCGCTGAATATGTCAAATACAAGAAATTTGAAAATCAGACCGGACCCGACTACACTATCGCCGCTTCGGATATTTTCATGATTAAATATGAAACCGGCAGCAAAGATATATTTGAGAAAAATCCGCAAACCGGAGCCATTCAAATCCGGCATACTGCTGTCGAAACAGCGCCGCAGAATGCATCCGTTCAGCAGACTTCCGTTTCTGCGCCGAAACCTGAAACGTCCGGCAAGTCCGGCGGACAAAATCCGGTAGCGGCCAGCAATACGCCGTCTTCACAAGTTAAGCAGACAGATAACGGAACGCTGAAGATTCTCGGTTTCGACGGCAAAAGCGTAAGTTTCAAGGCTGTGGTCGAAACGCCGTTCTACATGGCGTCGATGAGCGCCGGCGAACAGACTTTCAAAGCCGGGAACATCAGCAACACCAAAGGCAACATACTTATCGGCGGGGGCGCCACGGCTACGCCGGGGTCGTCGTTATTACTGGGCGGATCGAGCAGCATACGGCTGCCGGCGGGTACCGAAGTAACCTGCCGTTTCGACAATGTGCCTGCGGGATTTATGCCGAAGACCTTCGTGTTCTTGACCGACGAGAAGGCAGCCCCAATGTCCTACGACGCCGTTTCGGGCGAATGGATAAAGCTCAAACGGATGAACACGCAGACCGAACCGGTTGTCGCCGCTCCGCAGTCCGTCGAACAGGATATCGTCGAACTGCTCGAAAACAATATCGTCGAAGCCGAAATCACCGGAAAGGACATTACGCAGGTAAACCTGCGCGTGCGCCGGCTGACGTCCGACATAGTGAATGTGCGGATTCCGGTCGGCAGTTTCTTTGTCGCCGCAAATTCTGCATCGCAGAACATGGTGGCTACGGCCGAAAAAAAGATACGCCTCACAACAACCAGCTGGACGACGGTATCCATCCCGGCTGCCTGCGCCAACCGTCCGAAAGACATACCCGACAGCAACGACCGGTTCAGCATCCAGCGATCGCCAAAGCAGGAAGAACTTGCGCGGCTGATGCCCGTACTCGAAAAGGCGGCGGAAAATACGCTGGTCAAACAAGCGGCCGTGTGGATTGTTACCGACAACGCGGATTTCGAC
>JAITBC010000097.1 GCA_031283785.1 Tannerella sp.
AATGAGAAAAATCCGTCAGCACGTAACCTTTCGGAAAACCATCTTTAAGTTCCTTGTACAAAGGATGCGTTTCGCTCAGCGGAAAAGCGTCAATCCGTTCGCGAAGCGTCTGATTTTCACTTTCAATCCGAACCTTATCCGCCGCATACAGTAAATTATTACGGATAACAGCGCCCGTCCATGCATCGAAAACGACATTATCAACGGCAATCATCCGTATTTCGAAACGATGATAACCAAACCGACCGTATTGTTCTAAAAAATTCTTCATCCACGTACAAAAATAAGCTTTTCTCGACAACTATCCGTCAAAACCTTGCCTTTAAATACACCACCACGCCGATCTGTTTTTCCGGATATTTATCCGGTGAAACACGGTTGATAAACACTTCAAAAATATCATCGTATCCCTGGTTTAAGAATATGCTGAGTGTTTTGTTTTCGGCACGCGGAATAAAACCCAGTTTATATTCCCCCAAATATAAGGCGACTGCATCGGGGTCATACCTGTTTTCCGGCTCGGCAATCAACCGCAGAGCCATTCCCGGTTGTAACTGACTGAAAACAATGGGACCTTCATAGTAGGTAAATCCTGCTATCTCACAATTTAATAAATGTTCACGCTTCATATATCTAATCTTTAAATATTCTTTTTACAACATGCATAATCAATACAAATATAGTATCCATCTTCTGTCCCTGTTAATCAGACATCTCCCAAATAGTCGGAAGATTCGATCTTATGAATACCTTCGTAGTCTGTATTTTCAATATCTTTTCTAAATTTCTGGCAAAGATACATAAATATTCCTGTTGAATGGGAGAATTATGAAAAAAAACTTTTTTCATTTCATGCATCTGGAAATCTTATGATATTCGTTTAATTTTGCTTTTAAATTTTCAAAAATAAACCGGATCGAACGCTTTCGAATTAAAAAATTGAATGGGATATTTTGAGAATTTTACATGAAGCTACCCTCGTGGCAGCCTCTTTTTCAGGCCACTGTTTCCATGTTCTTATATAATCTTCTTGTAACATAATGAAGGTTCATTTATCCTTAATATATTGCCCCAAATCCAATCCCTGTCGAATTCCCTGTTCCCACATTCCACGCAAACACTTTAGTTCAATAATAACAGGACATACTAAATCTGCGTTATGGTATCTATTTTGCTCCCAGCGCATTGTATCGCTGTCCGGCAGACATTGTAATTACGGTATGGTCGATAAGATTTTGGAACAAAGAACTTTCTTGTTACAGGATTATTTTGTTCGGCGTTTGGCCGTTGTAATTTCTTGCGAGCCATAATTTTTCCGAGTTTTGTAGATGACAAGAATGTAAAAGCAAAATTATGGCATTACAAATGGGATTCAAAATTCCATATATTTATTTTTGCAGATTTTTTCGCCAGTAATACATTTCCGGAATCGGGGCGTCAAAACCGACGCTTTTATACAAACTCCCGGCTACCTTATTGTCTTTTCTTACTTCGAGTGTGATGCGGCTACAGCGGCGTTCTTCTGCGATGCTTATGATTGTTTCCAGCAAACGTCTTCCGATGTTGTTTCCTCGGTATTCCTTCAATACGATCACGTCATGGATATTTATCATCGGGCTGACCGTGAATGTCGAAAAGTTCTCGAACGCGACCAGCATGCCACACCTGACCTCTCCGATACAGGCCAACAGGACGATTGATTTCGGATGTTGGCCAAGAGTTTCCGCCAAGTGTAGCTGTTGCTGTTTTACAAGCGGTTCGCCACCGCCCATGTCGTCTTCGATATATGCGTTTATCAGTGTGCCGATGGCATTCAAGTCATCCATATTCGCATAAACGCATTTGCGGATGATTACATCAGGATTTTTCATTTGACAATTGTTTATAATTATGAGGGTTCAATCCATATTTGTTGATTCGCAATCCCATCATGCGCTCGGTTATACCCAGTTGAAGGGATGCTTTCGTCATATTGCCTCTTGTCAGAATCAGGGCGTCGACAATCATCTGTTTTTCTACTTTGTCCAGTACATTGCTTAAAGTCCCTTTGTCGATGGTATCTGACGAAAAGCCGGTCTGCAGCGTTGGCGGCAAGTTGTAGGAATGTATCACGTCGTCGGTCGTTAGGATCATAGCCCGTTCGATGACGTTCTCCAGTTCACGTATATTACCGGGCCATGAATAGACCATCAGCATGTCTAACGCGCCACCGGTTATTCGTTTTATTTTCGTCCCGTTTCGTTTGTTAAGTTTGTCGATGAAATGATCTATCAGTATTGGGATATCCGCCCGTCTTTCCCGTAGGGCGGGCACATATATGGGGAACACGTTAATCCGGTAATAAAAATCTTCGCGGAAAGCGCCTTCCTTGATCATATTTTCCAGGTTTCTATTGGTTGCCGTGATGATGCGGACATTAATATCTATGGTTTTATTACCGCCTACGCGTTCGATTTGTCGCTGTTGTATTACTCGCAACAATTTCACCTGCATCGACAGGGGTACATCGCCTATTTCATCCAGAAAAACAGTCCCCTCGTCTGCCATTTCGAAACGTCCGGTATGTTGGGCGTTCGCACCGGTGAAAGCTCCCTTTTCATGCCCGAATAGTTCGCTTTCAATAAGGTTTTCGGGCAAAGCGGAGCAGTTTACTTTTACGAAAGGTTTGGATGCGCGGGGACTGGCGTTGTGTATGGCCTCGGCGATAAGTTCTTTACCTACGCCACTTTCGCCGCGTATCATAACCGTTGTATTGGTCGAAGAAACCCTCTCCATCATGCTGTACAGGTCGCTCATCAGCGAAGTATTACCAATGATATTTTCGGGCTTAAACAGTTTTACTCCTTTCAGACGCATATTCTCCTTGCGCAGCTCGTCAAGTTCCTCAATTTGTTTTCGGCGTATAGAGATGTTTCGTCCGATGAGCATCCCAATGATATTGAGGAACTTAATTTCCGGCGAAAAATCGCTTATGCCGGTATGTTCTTTGTGTACGCTTAGCGTTCCCGTTATTTCATTTTTAATAATGATGGGAACGCAAAGGAAGGCTACCGGTTTATTATGTTGGAATGAAATGCCCGTCCGGTTCAGGAATTTATCGCTCTTGGCTATATCCGGGATGACAATCGGTTGTTCCGTGCTGACAACTTCGCCGACAACGCCTTCACCGATTTTATAAATACCTTTTTTCTTTTCTTCTTCCGTTAGTCCAAATGCCGAATTAATCATTATCCGATCGTAATTGCGGTCAACAATGGTGATGATACTGTATTGGGCATTCAAATATTCGCACAATTCTTCCAATACCCGTTCCAGATCCTTGTAAATATCCTGACTGTGACTGATTACATTACTGATATTCACCAGAAAGGTCAAATCCGTATCGGCATAACAAACTCGTTTATATTTTTCACAGAACATATCTTGGCGCTTTTGTATTTTTGATGCAAAAATAGCTATTTTGACAATATTTTGCATCATAATTATTGTTAAATATTTAAATTATGATTGTATTTGCCTGATTTATAAATCATTTTGATTTTTTCGTATCCATCAAATATATTATGATATCAGAATATGATGTATCCAAAAGGAAATAGCGTTATGTCTGATTTCTCACATATATTGATATCCTGTCGGCGACTTGCGTTGCTTATCTTCCAGGATTGCATTTACAATTTGTTCAAACAGCATCGTCGTACCTTCGTATCCCAGCATTTTAATATGCGCCGCTCCAATACGGTCGTGTATCGGAAAGCCTGTACGAATGAGGGGTATATCCATCTTCCGGGCAATATAGCAGCCTTTACTGCTGCCAATCATCAGATCGGGTCTGAGGTCGGCCGTAAGCGTTTCCATTTGACCGAAAGTCATTCCCTGCCGTACAATCATATCCGGCGAATATAAATCGCCAAGAACCTCTTTCAGCATATCTTCTAATTTCCCGCTTTCGCCGCCGGAAGCGCAAAGTACCGGACGGAGGCCTGTTTCGGCGGCAAACGAAGCCAGGGCGACGACCAGATCCTCTTCTCCATAAATGACGGCGCGTTTGTTCGATACATATTTGTGTCCGTCAATATACAAGTCAATTAACCGTCCGCGTTGTTCCCGGTATTTTTGAGGCATTTGTTTCCCTGAAATTCCGGAAAGCAAATTAAAAAATTTATCCGTTTCATTGATACCGACAGGCAAACCTGTCCTTTGGCAAGTAACATCGAATTTTTTTTGCAAATAATCCCCGGCAGATTCCGTCTGACGGTTATCTTTGATGTTACCGTTCTTTCCGCCCGAATTGAGGATATAACCCAGTTCCACCGAGACTATGGCCGATGCACTGCGTTTCAGTCCGGCAATGCTTGTCCCGCCTTCGGGGATACGGTGATATGTGTTCCACAAAGTGCCGTCGAGCGTTTGGGAATAGTCGGGGAAAATCATTGCTTCGATTTCGTAATCGCTCATAATTTCTTTCAAATGGCGAATATCTTCCGGCGATATGAAATTGCAAAACAGGTTGATATGTTTTCCCGTACCGCCCCCGATACATGCCAGCGATTTAACGGTTGCATACACCGCTTCGTGGAATCCGTCGTAGTGCGTTCCGGAATAACTTGGTGTGGAAGCATAAATCATTGCCGGCAGATCCTTCCCGTCTGCATGAATTGCTTTATATTCGTTGATTAATCGCTGTACGTCTTCGCCGATCGTTTCGCTCAGGCACGTGCTTGCAATTGCAATAACGGAAGGATGATACTGGCTGATAATATTGTCGATACCCGTATTGAAATTCTTATTCCCCCCGAATATCGTTGTCTCTTCGCTGAAATTGGAGGAAGCAATATCCACCGGCTCGCGAAAATGGCTGATCAGGTAACGCCGTATGTATGTGGCGCATCCTTGTGAGCCGTGCAACATGGGCAACACGCCTTCAATACCTCTGAACGCTACGCAAGCGCCCAGCGGCGCGCACTGTTTACAAGCGTTGCAGGACGATGCAAAACTGCCGGTCGCAGGCATTTCTTTTGTCATACTTGTCATACTTGTCATTCCGTTATAATTTATAATTCATTCATTTTACAAATTTCCAGACGGGACTTGTCACCGTTTCGTACACTTCGCGGGCGAAATTGAGCATACCTTCATATCCGGCAAGGGCAAGTTTCCGTTCGTGATTGTGGTCGCAGAAACCCATCCCCAGTTTATATGCGATAGGGCGTTCCTTTACACCTCCTATGAAGAGGTTTGCACCCGTTTGTTTTACAAATTCCGAAAGTTCCACAGGATTGGAATCATCTACAAGGATGCATCCGTCGTCGCAGATCGCTTTCAGCAGTTTGTAATCATCCGTATTGCCGGTCTGCGTACCGGCTATCACAGTTTTTATACCGATAAGCCTCAATGCCTTCACTAACGAGATGGCTTTGAACGCCCCTCCTACGTATACGGCGGCGGTCGTTCCCGCCAAAGCCTGCTTATAAGGTTCGAGAGCGGGCAATAAACGGCGCAATTCGTTCGTTACCAGTTCACGGGTTTTCTCTATTATCTTTTCGTCGCCGAAAAATTTGGCCACTTCGTAAAGTGCATCCGACATATCTTCAATTCCAAAATAAGAAACTTTGATGAACGGGATGTTGTATTTTTCCTTCATCGTCTTTGCCAGATAGATCATAGAACCGGAACATTGGACAACATTCAAGGCGGCGCGGTGAGCATTCCGTATGTCCGCCACCCGTCCGTCGCCGGTAATGGAGGCGAGAATTTGTATGCCCATCCGTTTGTAATATCCGGTCAATATCCACAATTCTCCCGCCAGGTTAAAATCGCCGAGGATATTGATGCTTACGGGTGATACCTCTTTGGTGTTATCTGTTCCGATAAGGCTTGCCATCGCATCGCACGCTATTTTGTAGCCGTCTTTTTTCGTCCCTTGAAATCCCTCCGCCATAACCGGTATCACGGGAATGGCTTTTTCCGATGAAACACGCCGGCACACGGATTGTACATCGTCGCCGATAACGCCGACAATGCAGGTAGAATACACAAATGCCGCTTTCGGCCGATATTTGTCAATAAGTTCGTGCAGGGCTTGGTACAACTGTTTTTCGCCTCCGAATATGACGTGCCGTTCGCGCAGGTCGGTAGAAAAACTGCTCCGGTGCAGTTCCGGCCCTGACGACATGGCGCCCCGGATGTCCCATGTATAGGAAGCGCATCCGATAGGACCATGCACCAGGTGAAGCGCATCGGCGATAGGATACAACACCACGCGTGATCCGCAGAATACGCATGCCCGCTGACTGACGGAACCTGCCAAACTCGGTTTTCCGCCCGTCAAATCGGAAGCATCCTTACCTTTCGTTATAATTTGACCTTCTCTTTCGCGCAGGAAAATGCTCATATTTTTCTCATTCTTTTATTTTCTTTATCCTTTTTCTCAAATTTAAACCATAACAAAATTCATGCCGGAAATAATCCATGTGAAATAATGTGCTGATATATAATTTATGTATGGCAATGAAGTGGAAGTATAGTCTCATAAATCATTCATTTTTGTAAGATTTGCCGCAAAAAAGCTACAAAAACGTATCTTCAGATTGTTTTTCGGATGTTGTGCGTTTATTGTCGAAGTTGGGTTATGTCGGTATATGGGAAAAATTATTTTTTAAAAGGATCTCCGTTTTTGTTGCTGCCGATTAGCCACCGGAAGGCATTTATAAACAAAAGTTTTTGTGTCGCGTCGGTGAATTCGTCGTCGCCGTGTCCCATGTTCAGGTAAACCATCCGGTATTTTTTATTCGTCCATACGACCGGAAAATCGCCGAAATGGACTACATCTTTTATTCCCAACGGGTAATTGTCGGAAGAAATGGAGAACAGGACTTCAACATTTTTGTTTTTCCTTGGTGAGGGATTCCATTGATACCATTCGCTTTCGGGGGCGATGAAGCTTTCGGGCAGATTCTTTGTAATCGGGTGTGAGGGCTTGTCGGCAATGAGTTTTACCGGTTGAGGAGGCCATGTGTTACAATAGAAAACGCCGCCGCCCAGGAAGTCGACAAACCATGGCCATTGCGTATTTTTATCGTTATATGCCGCCGCATGGAAGCCCATCCATCCGCCGTCGTTTTCCATGTATTTCCGGAAAGCTTCGCGTTGTTCCTCTCCTGAAGGAGCATTATTGAGCATTACAACGACGTCGTATTCTTTCAGTTTCTCGTAAGTATAGCCCGATAAAGTTGTTGTGATATCAAGTGTATATCCGTTGCCGTAATTCAATTTGCGAAAAAAATCGACACTTTGTTCGGCAAAGACCACATGTGCTTTTTCGACATGTTCGCTGTAATAAATCAACGCTTTGAAGCGCGGGCTTCTTGCATAACTTGCCGGATAACGGCCGGCGGACTTGTCTTCGCCCGACGATGCCCACCGGATGGCGTTTGCAAACATGGTTTTGAACGCTTCCGAATCAAACAGTTTCTTGCTGTGTCCCGGTAGAAAATAAATATTTCGGGCAGCTTTGTACGGATTGGTCCATATGACCGGATGATCGCCCATTTTTATGTCCGACGGCGGTCGGTAAGTCGATTCGTCCGCGTTAGCCAGTACATGTACGTTGGGGCGCGGGTTTTTGTCGAACGTGTACCATTCGTCGTCAGGAAGCACAAATGATTCTCCGACGCCTTCCATGACAGGATGTTCCGCATCTTCCACCCGTACGGTTGCATCTGCTTTTGCGGCAATGTACGATTGAAACCGTATTCCGCCCATAAAGTCGGAAAACCAGTGCCACAACGGATAACCGTCGAACTCGCCCAGTAAAGTTGCATGGTGAAAACCAATCCAGCCGCCGCGCCCTTCGTCGATGTATCTGATAAAAGCTTTTTCGGCTTCTTTTGTCCACGTGTAGGGCGGGTAATCCAGTTGGATGATCAACTTGAACTGTGAGAGGTATTCTTCCGTAATGGGTGTCGTGCGGTTGATTTCCGTTAATTCGAAGTTCATTTCTTTCGCCTTTTCTCCCAGCCATTTCAGTCCTGCATCCGTAAATCCGCCATGCTGTCCACCTCGTTCGGTCAGGACAAGCGTTTTATAAGCCGGAGTAGCGTTGAGCATACCGGCGCACATGATTGAGAACAATCCTGTGATCAAAAATTTTACTTTTCTCATAACTTTTATCTTAATGTTAGCGACAAAAACAACTTTCTACTCCAATTTTATTTACTCAGGAACAGGGTTGCCTTTTCGAGCGCTTCGTGTATGTTACTGCAAATATTTTCGATGCCTATTTTTTCATCCATCTTGCTGTTGATAAGTACCTTTCTTACTTTTTCATTGACGCCGGACAGGATGATCTGAATATTTTCTTTTGCCGACAGACGGCATAAACTCTCTAAATTGTGCAGTCCGGTGGAATCCATAAACGGGACTTTTCGCATACGGATGATGCGGACTTTCGGCTTTTCGCCGAAATGTTTCACACATTCGTCGAACTTGTTGGCTATTCCGAAAAAGAACGGCCCGTCAATCTCATATATTTCGATGCCTTTCGGTATATCAAGCGTTTCGTTGTCGTGAAAAACCTCACTCTCGTTCGACAGGTCTAATCGGTCTTTCGAAACGTATATGTTTGTTGTTTCCATGATACGGCGCATAAACAATACCATTGCTAATAACAAACCTATTTCTATTGCGACGGTAAGGTCTAAGACGACTGTCAGTAAAAATGTTACAATTAATACCATCACGTCGCTTTTCGGATTTTTCAGCAGAGAACGGAATGTCCGCCATTCGCTCATATTATACGATACGATGGTAAGTACGCCTGCCAGGCATGCCATAGGGATGTGTTTTGTCAGCGGGCCTAAAAAGAGCAGAATCATCAGCAGGACGAATGCATGTATTATTCCCGCTACGGGGGAGCGTCCTCCGTTGTTGATATTCGTCATCGTACGGGCTATCGCTCCCGTTACCGGTATACCTCCGAAAAACGGCACGACGATATTAGCCGTTCCCTGAGCAATCAGTTCGGTGTTTGAATTATGTTTGTCGCCGGTGACGCCGTCGGCGACGGTTGCGGATAACAGCGATTCTATCGCGCCGAGCATGGCAATCGTAAAAGCCGAAGGCAGCAGCAGGTTAATCGTTTCCATGTTGATGGGAATCGTTGCGGGCTGGGGCAACGAGGCGTTAATCGTAAACCGGTCGCCTATCGTTTCTATTCCTGTGATGCCCGCATATTCACGTAGCAGGTATACGATAACGGTCATCACGATAATCGCCACTAAAGAACCGGGGATTTTTTTAGAAATCTTCGGCGTAAAGACGATGATGGCTATACTCAATATACCTGTCAGTAATGACCATCCGGAAATTGTCCCTGTGTTTTGCGCGTAAACAACCCATTTTGAGATAAAGTCGCCCGGGACTTTGTCAATTGTCATTCCGAACAGATCTTTTATCTGTGTTGTGAAAATAGTAAGGGCAATCCCGCTGGTGAATCCCACGACAATAGGATAGGGAATGAACTTTATCACGGCGCCGAGTTTCAGTATACCCATGAGGACGAGTAAGATGCCGGCTAAAAACGTAGCGATAACCAGCCCTTCGACGCCGAAATTTTGAATTATGCCGTAGACAATAATGATGAACGCGCCTGTCGGCCCTCCAATCTGGACGGCGCTTCCACCAAAAAACGAGACCATGAAACCGCCTATGATTGCCGTAATCAATCCCTTCTCCGGGCTGACACCCGAAGCGATGCCGAACGCAATAGCGAGCGGCAGTGCTACGATGCCGACAATGATGCCTGCCATCAAGTCGCCTGCAAACTTTTCTTTGGTATATGACTTCAGCGATTGAAACAGTTTTGGCCTGAAATCCATTGTAATCTTCATTTGTCCGTACCTGTTAGAAACGCGGCAAAATTACATGAAAAACTTGGGTTTTACAAGAGTATGAAATAAAAATCAACCGCGTGCGGATTCAACCTTCAAATGCAACAGATATGCGGCGCGGATTTTTCATTGTAATGCGAGAACTTTGTGCGAACACACCTGGAGTTGCATTTACTAAATTTGATATAGAAATCTGCCGGTGGAATTATCATATTACGATAAGGCAAAATTGCATGCTTCGCAGGCAAAACAATTATTTTTTGAAAGAAAAAACATCGAAAATAATTTGAATATTAAAATTTTTCTACCTTTGCATTCATGTTTTATCAAAAATATAACGAGATGGACAATAGAGTATCATTTTTATTAAATGAAGCCGACAGGAAAGAAATCGCCGGGGCTTTAAAAGTATTGAACGAAAAATTGTTGCCGCAACTGGTGGAACTGGCTCATGGCGAAGCCCGCGAATTGCCCACGATGGGCGATAAATCGTACGGATTTGTTTTCAAGGCGCTTGAGTTTGCCAAACAGTATCCCGAATATGCGGCATTGATTGATGTGGCGGAGTTTGAGAAGGACGTGAACACGGTGGGACTGTTGCGTGAATTTTATGTGCCGCTGTCGCAACTGACCAAGAAACTGCAAGACACGATGACGCTTGCCGGTAGCGAAGCATACGTATCGGGGCTTACCTATTACGGTTCGAGCAAAGAGGGCGTGAAACGGAAACTTCCCAATGCCGTATTGATTGCAGAGGAATTGGGAAAGCGTTTTCCCGGTCGTTCACGGGCAAAAAAGAAAGAATAACCAGAATGTTGCCGCGTGCAACCCCATCATTGCATATTGGGAATACGACCGTATCGGTCGAACTGCAGGATTTTCCTGTTTGCTGCCGGAATGTTCCGGTCGCCAACCGCAATATTGCTATCCGAAACCTCGATGTTACGTTCAAAACAGACGGATTTTACTGTCTGGGAACGGAATGTTCCGGTCGGCGAAGGCAATGTTCCCGTTAGCGATAGAAAGTTTGCAGTCAAAGACCGCAGATTCGGATTGTCGGATGCCGACAATTGCTGTTTGTGATGGGAATATTCCCGTCCGCGACAGGAACATTGCGATGAGAGACGGTAATGTTGCTATCCACGACAGGAAGGTTGAGGTTGGCGACAGGATTTGATGTGTGATTGAATATATGGCATTGCCAATTAAGTATAGTTTTTCTGTTTTTATAAACTAAAAAATAAGAAAAGACATGATACAAAATTATTTACGGGTAATATGGAGGTATCTCGCCAAGAACAGGCTGTTTGCAACCGTTAATATTACAGGTCTATCCATTGCAATAGCTTCGGCATTGTATTTATTAGTCTATGTAATGCATGAATCATCTTATGATACATTTCATGAGAACGCCTCAAGGATATACAGGGTTAATTATACCTTTGGCGAGGAAAAAACTAATTCTTCAAAAGTACCTCCTCCGTTAGCTTATACGCTGAAACAGGAATATCCTGAAGTAGAATATGCAGTAAGGGTGAGTCCTTAT
>JAITBC010000114.1 GCA_031283785.1 Tannerella sp.
CTTGCGAGTCCGGCTAATTTTCCTGTTTGTCGGTCAGTAATGATTAGTTTTAAAAGTAAAACCCCCTCAAACACTTGCGTTTAAGGGGGTTTTGCGTTTTGAGCGGAAGACGGGACTCAAACCCGCGACCCTCAGCTTGGAAGGCTAATGCTCTATCGACTGAGCTACTTCCGCAATTTTCATTTTGGCTTTTTTTAGTAGAGTAAACTCAAAAAAAAAAGAAGTGGGCAGTGATGGATTCGAACCACCGTAGGCGTACGCCAGCAGATTTACAGTCTGCCCCATTTGGCCACTCTGGTAACTGCCCCCGTTCTTTATAAACGCGGCGCAAAGGTAAGACTATTTTTTTAATCTGCAAATAAAATCGAACATTTTTATTGCGGCAATTGCTGATTCATCTCCTTTGTTTCCAAGTATACCTCCGGCGCGGTCTTCTGCCTGTTGCATGTTATCAGTTGTTAAAAGGCCGAATATCACGGGGATATCCTGTGTTGCGTTGAGCGTCGTTATCCCTCCGGTGACGCCCTGACAGACATAATCAAAATGTGGAGTGTCTCCCCTGACTACGCATCCCAAGATTATCACGGCGTTAACATCGCAATATTTTGTCATTTGCTGTGCTCCGAAAGTCAGTTCGAAACTTCCGGGTACGCGGTATACAATGATATTTTCCGTCGGGACGTTATGTTTTTCCAGCGTATTGCAGGCGCCTTCCAGTAATTTTTCCGTTATGTAACCGTTCCATTCGGAAACGACAATCCCGACACGCATTTTTGACGCATCGGGAATGTCGTTGATATCGTAAGATGATAAATTCCGGTAAGCGGTAGCCATATTTATTTGTTTACCGACAGTTGAGCGCGGATAATATATTTTTCTATGTCCATCGCTTCCATGGATGCGGCATGTTTTTCTTTGATAGTCGTATAAGCTTTGACGGCATTGTCATACTGTTGCAGGCTTTCGTAAGCTATGCCGGCTTTTTTAAGGTATACGGGACTTAGAAAGTCATTGTTTGCCTGTGCCGCCGCTTTCTCAAAAAAAGATATTCCCTGTTTTACGTCGCCGGATTCAACAAAACAGTCGCCGATAAGTCCTGTTATGGCAGGAGCAATGTTGTCGTCATCGCTCTTGAACGATTTCAGGTGTTTGATGGCGTTTTCCATGTCGCCCGTTTTGTAGTAACAGATGCCGGCATACGCTTTTGCGAGGTTGCCCGGCTTGGTTCCGCTGTATTGTTTGATGATCTGCTCGAATCCGTCGTAATCGACGCCATTACCATTAAGGGCAAGGTTGAATGAATCTTTCATAAAATATTGTTCGCCTTTAAATATGGCGACTGCGGCATTTTTGTTTTTCGGAATAGAGTATAAGTAATTATAAGCCAGTATGGCGCCTGTTATTGCTGCAATCGCAATAATGCCGAATGAGATATTTTTTTTGTTGTTTTCGATAAATTGTTCCGAACGCGACACAATTTCTCCTACTTCCTGTCCTGCCGTAGCGACCTTTTTTCCCGTCTCTTTATTTGCCATAATATTTGGTGTTTAATATATTTATTAATGTATATGCGAATTTCGTATGCAGAAAATCGGCGTGCAAAATTACTTTTTTTTGTCGAGATATTACGCAAATCGCAAGATAATTTTTATATTTGTCGGGAGAATTGTTTTGATAAGGTAAGAAAGCCCATGATAATAAATAAATTATCTATATTGAATTATAAGAATATAAGTCAGGCGGAAGTAGTATGTTCGGTGAAGACGAATTGTTTTTTCGGCAATAACGGTATGGGAAAGACAAACCTGTTGGATGCCGTCTATTACCTGTCTTTTTGTAAAAGCCATGTGCATACTCCCGACAGCCGGCTGATCCGGAAGGATGAGGATTTTTGTATCCTTCAGGGGATATATGATTATAACGGGAAAGAAGAGGATGTTTTTTGCTCCATACGGCGTAATCAACGGAAACAGTTCAAGAGAAACAGGAAAGAATATGAACGCCTGTCCGAGCATATCGGATTATTGCCTCTTGTCGTGGTATCTCCGGCCGATTCGGATTTGATAAGGGGCGGGAGCGACGAACGCCGGCGTTTTATCGATATGATTATTTCCCAGTACGACAAACCGTATCTTAATGCGTTGATACAATACGGTAAAGCCGTGATGCAGCGTAATGTGCTGTTGCGCGAGCAGCGTAACGATGCGTCGTTGTATGATGTGTTTGAAATGCAGATGGCGACTTATGGATTACAGATATATGAGCGACGGAAGATATTCATCCAGACGCTGATTCCGGTTTTTAACGAATATCATCATTTGATTTGCGATTCCGGCGAGACCGTTGGCCTGAGCTATATTTCCCAGTTGGCTGCCGATGATTTTATACATATGCTTAAAGATTCGAGGGCAAAAGACCGGCTGCTGGGATATTCTTCGATCGGCGTTCATAAAGATGATATGGTAATGACGCTTGACGAACAACTTATACGCCATACAGGTTCGCAGGGGCAAAATAAAACTTTTCTGATAGCATTAAAACTGGCGCAGTTTTCTTATATGTCGTCCAAAGTCATGACAAAACCGATACTTTTGCTTGATGACATATTCGATAAATTGGATGCGGAACGGGTTGAGAAGATCACCGGATTAGTAAGCGGCGAACGTTTCGGACAAATTTTTATAACGGATACGAACCGTAAGTATCTGGACTGCATTCTTGAAGCAATAGGACAGGATTACTCACTATTCAAAGTGGAACACGGGGATGTATGCCTGATGGAAAATAAAAACAAATCAATAAATATATGATACGCAGAAAAACAGTTCGTTTAAGTGAAACTTTACGACTCTTCTGGAGAGATAATCCTGAACTGTACCATAAGATGCTTGAGGCACGCGTACAGCGCCTGTGGGGGGAACTTCTCGGCCCCTCAATCGCCCGGTATACAACGAATGTATATGTTAAAAACCGGATTCTTTATGTATCCATGGCATCGTCCGTTGTGCGTAACGAACTGATATCCATGAGGAAACGCCTGGTGATGATGCTCAATGAACATGCCGGTTCGGATGTTATTGACGATGTGATGATACGATAACCCCTGTTCAGTTATTACCATTGTCATTCCCTTTCCGGTCATGCGCTTCCACCTGGATGATAACCGTCTTCGGTTATTACCATTGTCATTTTCCGGTCATGCGCTTCCGCCGGGATATGCTCTTTCAGCTGGAATCCGAAACACAGACCGATTGCCGGCTTATTCGTTCCTGACAGAAAAGTGTCATAAAAACCTTTCCCGCGTCCCAAACGATTACATTCACGGTCGAACGCAATTCCGGGTACGATAAAAAGATCAATGTTTTCTGCCGGGATCAATTTAGCCGGCATATTTCCGGGGCCGGGCGGCGTTCCCGATAATTTCGTTTCCGGTATATCCGTTTCCGGTATATCCGTTTCCAGTATATCCGTTTCCGGCATTTTCGGCTCCGGTATATTTAACGATCCGGTAATCATATGTTCTTTCCCCGTATACGGATAGAAGTTCATGTGATTGCCGGAAACGACAGGGAGTACGATTATCTTTTTTTTATACCATTCCTCTATCAGCGCGATCGTCCGAACTTCCCCCGGTATAGAATAATACAGGGCGATACAGTGAGCTTTCTGAAATGCTTCCGTTTGTATAAGACGGCGGCATATCTTTTCCGAAAGAGATGCTGCCGTCTTATACGGTAAGGATTGTTTCAGTCTGTTTATTTCATTTCTAATAAATTGTTTTTCATTCTCCATCGCTCATTTTTCAACGCTATTCCTCCACCGGTCTTATTCCGCGTTATTCATTACCCGATTTCCGCATAAAACGGTCTTCTGATGATTTTTCCGGGGATCTCTACAGAGGGGAAAGGTACTCCACTATTATTGCCTGCGTTGTATGATCCGAAAAATGTCGGCTTCCATTTGCCTTCGTTTATCATTTCAATCGCTTTTTTAAGAGTAGGATCGTCTTTCAGCAGTATTGGGTAGTAACCTTCATAATCGAAGAAGTTACGGATGATATATGCGTATAAGTGCGTCTCTATTAAATTACGGGATACATTTATCAGTGTCGGGCGTTTCTTTATTCCTTTTGAAGCGGCATAGTCGGCAAATTCGTAAATCAGGGGTTGCTGTTTGAGGTATTCGTACAGGTCGTTATAGTTCTTAAACGGTTTAAGAATGTCGTGATTTTTGTCGGAATAATTGAGTGAGAACTGGTACAGGACGCCTGTATTTATCACGTTTAAATAATAGGATGTAATACCGGTCGTATCGCGTGGAATGAAAATGTCGGGCATTATGCCTCCACCGCCGTAAACGGGGCGTCCGCCAATCGTTTTAAATTCGAGGGAATCGGTCAATCTGATGCTGTCGGCCGAATAAAATTCTCCATGCATGTAACGATTGCTTAAATCGAGACTGTATTCTTCTGCTTTTCCCAATTCGTAATCCTTTTGGATGCATCTTCCCGAAGGCGTATAATAGCGTGCAATCGTAAGGCGCAGTTCGGAGTTATCGCTCAAATCGAGGTTGGTCTGTACGAGGCCTTTTCCGTACGAGCGTCGTCCGATAATTGTCCCACGGTCGTTATCCTGAATCGCACCGGAGAGAATTTCGCTTGCCGACCCCGACAACTCGTTTATAAGAACGACAAGGGGTACATCCTGGCAAGTCCCTTTGCCGTTTGAATAGCTGTCCGTACGGGGATATGCGCGTCCCTGCATATAGACAATCATGCGGCCTTTCGGCAAAAATTCGTTGATGACATTTATCGCCGCTTCCATATATCCGCCGGGGTTATCCCGCAGGTCGACGATAAATCCGTTGGCGCCCTCTTGTTTAAGTTTAGCTATAGCCGTAAGAAATTCATTATAGGTAGATCTTGAGAATTTCGTTATTTTGATATATCCGATATCATCGGTCACTTTGTACGACACATCTACGGAATAGTTCGGTATATCTCCGCGCGTAAGTTCAAATTGCGTCAGTTCTTCGGCGTTCCCGCGTTGTATTCCTAATCTGACGGTACTGTTTTTAGGGCCTCGTAACGTTCTCATAATCTTTGTCATACTGATATTTTGTCCTGCGACTGCCGAATCATTCACCGTTATGATCCGGTCTAAAGGCATTAATCCGGCTTTCTCTGCCGGCCCTCCCGAAATGACGCTTATGACAAGAATCGTATCAAAGGGCATGTTGAACTGTATCCCGATGCCGCTGAACGAAGCCTCCAGCTCTTCGTATGCCGATTCGACATCCGATGCCGGAATATAGGAAGAATGTGGATCAAGTTCGCTGACAATCTTATTTACTGCGCTTTCCGACAGACGGTTGATGTCTACGGTATCGACATAATTTTTGCTTATTACATCAAGCGTTTCGGATATCTTGTTTTGTCCCGAATGGAGCAGTTTGAGTTGCGGCCCCATGGCACGGTGATACTTGCCTGCATAGAATCCGAGTATCATACTAATGACAATTAAAAGTGTCGCCCATAAATGTCTGTTCATTTTCATTTTTCTTTATTATGTTTTTATTTCAATTAAATCTACTGTGATACCTGCACGGTTAAGAAGTTCGATCCCTTCGTCCGTATGATATTTTCCTGAAAATACGACTCGTTTGATGCCCGCCTGTATGATAAGTTTTGCACATTCTATACAGGGCGAGGATGTAATGTATATTGTTGCGCCCGCGCTATTGTTGTTTGATGCCGCTACTTTTGTAATGGCATTAGCTTCGGCATGAAGCACATAAGGCTTTGTTTTATAATTTTCGTCTTCGCATATATTTTCAAAGCCGGCGGGAGTTCCGTTGTACCCGTCTGAAATTATCATTTGATTGTTCACAATCAGAGCGCCTACCTGTCGTCGTTTACAATATGAATTTTCCGCCCATATCTTTGCCATTCTGAGGTATCTTTTGTCAACTTCAAACTGTTTTTTCTCTTTTTCCGTCATAATTTACGACCCCAAAAAATCATTGAATCACTCATGTTTTTAAATTCAGGAAACAAAGGTATTAAAAAAAAAGAAGAATGGCCATATAAAAAAATATAAAATGTTTTGTATTCGTTGTCGAAGATTTGGTTTATCTTTGTCGTTCAATTAAGTTTCACTAAAAAAAACGGAAAATGAAGATTTTGAAATTTGTTGTCACAATTATATGTGTAGCCGTGTTAACCGCTTGTGGCGGTGGGGGTAACAGATATGTCATTAAGGGAGTCGTTCCCGACGGTATCTTGGACGGGGAAACTGTTTATCTGTCGGATTATGAGGAAGAGATCATAGTCGACAGCGCGAAAGTTGCCGATGGAAAGTTTGTTTTTGAAGGCGTGGCTGATGAAGTGAAGGTGATGAGGATTGTAACGAATGATTTATCTGCTGACTTTGTGCTGGAGAAAGGAACGATAAGCGTGGATTTGTCAGGCTCATACAATGTAAAAGGAACGCCTCTCAATGATAAATTGGGTGAATTCTGGTCGGAAAGCGACGCTCTCGTCCGTGAGGCCCGGATACAGCTTGCGAATATTGGCGATTCTGTCTCCGAAGCCGAAAAGACGGAGTTGCAAGAGGAAATTGTAACCGTACTTTTTTCGGATATGGATATCTTGCACATGGCATACCTCAAGGAGCATCCGAATGATGCTATGGGAGCAATCGTTTTTTATTCATGGATGCAAAATCAGATGGATTTGTCGGTCGAAACATTTCAGGAAGTAGCCGGGCATTTGGGTGAATATGTATTAAATTTCGGTCCAGTAAAAAAAATGGCCGCACTTTATGAGAAATTGGAGGAAACGGCCGTAGGTAAACCGTTCATTGATTTTACGATTGAAAATGGAAATAAAGACGGTTCTTCGGTTTCTCTTTCCGATTATGTCGGTAAAGGGAAATATGTGCTTGTTGACTTTTGGGCGTCATGGTGTAAGCCTTGCCGCATGGAGACGCCCGTGATAGCAGAGGTTTATAATAAATACAAAGGAGATAAATTTGATGTTGTGAGTGTAGCGGTTTGGGATGAACGCAAAAATACACTGGCGGCATTAGAAGAAGACGGAAATACATGGCCGCAGATATTGGATGCACAGACTCTTCCTACCGAACTGTATTGTATTCGCGGCATACCGCATATTATTCTCTTTGGCCCCGACGGGACGATTCTTGCCCGTGATTTGCGGGGCGACAACCTGAAAGCGAAAGTGGCTGAAGTAATGAAGTAATGGTTAAATAAAAATTGTACAGTAAAGCTCCTTTAACGACATAATAACAATATTGTTTCTTTTATTTACTGCCTGTTTCCGTTTCCGCCCCGCCGGCAAACAGCCGTATAGTCTCCGACAAGCATGTTCCGCGTCGAATCGGTGACGTCTTCGCGAGTGCGAATATCGTTGCAACGTTTGTCGTAATATTATCATCTGTCGATAACTGTTTTTTTCCATGTCGTATGCGACTTTTTTCCATGTCGTATGCGACGATGTATTACATACGTATGTAGCGATGTGTTACATACGTATGCGACGATGTATTACATACGTATGTAGCGATGTATTACATACGTATGCGATGATGCGTTACATACGTATGTAGTGATGCGTTACATACGTATGTAATTTTCACTGCATACGGCCTTATAGCGAAAAGCATTGCATTTTAACAGGAGAAGCTGAAAACAATTACTTGAATACCTTAACCTGTACGTAAGGGCGTATTATTACAGGACCTAATAAACCGGAACGTTGCAGCGGAGAATCTTTATTCCAATGTTTCCATGTTGTGAAAGTAATGCGTTTCGAAGGACGCTCGGTGTGATTGGCAAGCCATTCGGGCCATTTTTTTATGCGTTTGTCTCTCCATTCATAATCATCCGGTAAACGTTCGTCTCCGATTAATCTGTTGGGCCATAAATTTGTGATTCTCACTTCAAGGTCGTTTACACCTTTATGTACAAAACCATCCAGATTGACTCTAAAAGGAGCCTTCCATAATATTCCGAGATTTTTCCCGTTGACAATTATTTCTGCTATCACCCGAACGTCGCCCAGGTCCAATTCCAGAGAATATCCGTCTTGAATTAGACTTTCGGGAAGGGTAAATTGTTTTTCGCAGGCAGCCGTACCTGAAAAATAGCGTATCTCCTCATCGGATGACGTCGACCATGAA
>JAITBC010000129.1 GCA_031283785.1 Tannerella sp.
GGCGGCTTTTTCGCCGGGGACCCCAAGCGATTATTTTATGCTGACCTCCTTTTATCAGAGAAGAGGAACTTAAAAACACGCCAAAATTACGAAACATTCCTAAATCAGGCAAATAAAATCGATAATTTTTTTTCAACCTGAAGACAAACTGTGATCTACCATATGTTTCCATAAATATGCAATTCTGCGTGTCGTGTCCGGGGGGGGATACGGGCATACGCATTTTTTGAATACGCCGGTGAGAGTCTTCGCCAAAACCGGATAACGTACCCGGTTTGTCACCGGAATTTGGGTTTAATAATTGATCGTGTTGTAGTATGGATATAAAGTTGCGTTTATATTTATTTGTTTTTATCTTTGCATTCGGAAATGTAATTTTACCTGTTAAATGATACATTGGATAAAAAAAATATTTCAGAGGACAGAGGATAAAAAAGAATGGCTCGAACATCTTTTCACTGTCGCGGAAACGATCTGGACGGAAAAAAAGTCTGTCCATTTCAAGATTATCGCTCGGGTAAAGACCGGATTTCTTGTAAAAACAGCCGGTTTATTCGCTATTCTCCCTTTTCGGTTTATGTCGTGGCAATATCCTAACCTGAAGTATTGGGATGCCGTATCTCCGACGCTGGAAGGGAAGATTTTTTATTGCAAAATAGCGAATATAACGAAAACGGAAGATCGGAAATTGCACATATGTATTGATGCAACCATACACCGGTTCGAGGAAGTATCGCTGGAAAACAACGTCAAATACACCGGTATTATTCTTCAAAAATACGAACTTGGGATGATTGTCGATATCGGTTATCATTTTGATTGGAGATGCGGTTCGCTGACCGGCTATCTGCCGGCAAAGAAAATTTACGGTACAAAGCCGTATGCAGACTATGAAGCCGGGGACACGGCGGATGTCGTATATACCGGATGCAACGAAAAAGGGATGCTGTTTGCAGGAGCTGTTTTTAATGACCTTTATTTGAAATATACAGGCAGAACGGTTTGGGCTAAAGTTTGCAAAGATGAAAATGCATCATGCGGTTTTTTGATAGAAGGCGAACATCCTGCATACCTGCCAATATCCCCGCATAAGGATAACTTCGTGAAAAAGATGATGGAACAATGGAAGGACGGCGACATTATTAACTGTAAAATATTGGATTTTAACGCCCGGAAAGGGTTCTTTATCAAGTGGACCGGAAAGAAACGGCAAGAAACGGGAGAAACGGGAGAAGCAGACCAATCTTCAAACAATCCCAAAGAGGAGCAAAGAAAAAAACAAAAGAAATGGGGTGAACTTACTCATTCATATCTTATCAAGGACGTACTCGACGATGAAACGGTACAACAGTTATACGAGTCGGCGTCGGAATAACGGACGGGAAAAAATGTTTTTTCATTCCATGCGTTTGGTAAACTCACGCTTTTCATGTATTTTTGCAAACAATTTTTTTGCCTTTGATAAAAGGGCATGCAAATAGTTGTTGAGAAATTTAGTATAACGGATGATAAAAAAATACAAAATAGCGCTCTTTTGTTACTCTCAGACAGGGCAGGCTCGTGCAATTGCAGATAGCGTTTGCAGACCTTTTGCCCAGGCTGGCGACAATATTGTGTGCAAAGAAATTACGCCTGAAGAACCCTATCCGTTCCCGTGGTCTGCGATGGATTTTTTTCAGGTATTTCCCGAATCCCGTCTTGGCATACCGTGCAGATTGAAGACGATGGATCTGAGCGACGTGGAAGATGCGGATCTGGTCATCATTGCCGGGCAAAGCTGGTATTTGTCGTGGTCCGTGCCTTTACATGCATTTTTTCAGTCGGATGATATAAAAAACTATCTGCGAGGACGCGATATAATCGTGACGGTGGGTTGTCGCAATATGTGGACGATGACGCAACGGAAGGCGCGCGAATATATTCGTGAAGCCGGCGGGCGTTATGTCGGTTTTATTTCCTTGCAGGATAAAGCGGCGAATTTGGTAAGCGTGATTACAATTATCAGGTGGTTGTTTTATAATAAAAAAGAAGCGACACGATTTTTGCCTGTTGCAGGGGTCTCGCTCGAAGATATAAATCACGCGGAGGTCTTTGGAAAAATCATACGGGAAGCATTGGAACGCGGTGATTTCACGGGATTACAGGCAGCTCTGATACGTGAACGCGCCGTTACGTTTCTGCCGACCGTCTATTTTATAGAAAAGAACGGTTACAGACTGTGGGGACAGTGGGCAAAATTTATCACGGGGAAAGGGACGTACAAAGATGCCGGAAGAACGCCATATCTGAGGCTTTTCTGCGTATATTTGTTTTTTGTACTGTATGTCGTATCGCCTGTCGGGATGATTTTTTTCTTCCTCACTTATCCGTTTCGTCGGACATCGTTACGGAAAGCGCAGAGGGAATTGTGTTATGAACTTAATTAATTGCCGTATGAAACAAGACAGGGAATATTCAATAAACTGTTCGATCGGGAACATTTTCTTACGCTTTAAAACAGGAAATGATGAGTAATTCCGTTTATATAACCCGGTTTTCTGCGTTTTTCCCGAATCAACCGGTCGAGAATGACGAAATGGAACAGTATATCGGGCTGGTTAACGAGAAATCATTGCTGGCCAAACGGTTGGTTTTGGGTAAAAACGGTATAAAACGCCGTTATTATGCTCTTGACAGGTCGGGACAGGTAACACATACCAATGCCGTGATGGCTGCGAATGCGGTCAGGGGTCTGTTGGATGAGGACCTGACACTGGATAAAATCGATTTGCTGTCGTGCGCGACCGCTTCGCCCGAACAGGTGATGCCGTCACACGGGGTTATGGTGCATGGCGAACTGCGAAGCGATAAGCATACGGAAGTCGTCTCGTTTGCCGGCTCGTGCTGTACGGGGATGCAGGCGTTGAAGTATGCCTTTTATTCTACTCTGGCCGGGGATGCCGCGAATGTGGTATGTGTGGCTTCGGAACGCCTGTCGGCATGGATGACGGCCCGTTATTTTGAGAAAGAAGCGGAATTGATAAGCCGCTTGAGCGACAGGCCGATACTTGCGTTTGAAAAGGAGTTCCTGCGCTGGATGTTGTCGGACGGAAGCGTTGCTTTACTGTTGCAGGCAAAGCCGTCGGCAAATACGTATTCATACCGTATTGAATGGATTGAATTGACTTCTTTTGCCAATGAAATGGAAACTTGCATGTATGCCGGAAGCGATAAAAATGAAAAAGGAGAATTGCTGGGGTGGGCGCAGTTTCCCGAACAGGAATGGCTGCGTCGTTCAATCTTTTCGCTAAAACAGGATACAAAGCTTCTGGACAATTATATTGTGAAACTTGGCGGACGTTTTTTGCGGGAGATCGTTGAAAAACGTCGTTTCGACCCTTCTTCCGTCGACTGGTTCATGCCTCATCTGTCGTCTATGTATTTTGAAAAGAAGATCAGGGATGAATTAAAGGTTTGCGGCTATGATATCCCTGACGAAAAATGGTTTGTTAACCTGCCGGAGATAGGCAATGTGGCGTCGGTTTCGGCTTTTGCCATGCTGGAGGGGCTGAATCGGTCGGGGCGCGTAAAAAAAGGCGACAGGATACTGCTGATGGTACCGGAAAGCGCACGTTTCTCTTATGCATACGCTTTGTTGACGGTTTGTCAGGAAACACATAACAGATAAAAATATAGAAAATGAAGACAGGGGATGTGCCGCAGGATTTGAAATACTTTAAGGATAAACTTATCCGTGACGTGATGTATGCCGTCGATGACGACGGACATTATACGACGGTGCTCAGCGACGGGTGGAGTGTGAAAAACGATGCGCTGGGAGCAGTCTGGGACGACATACGCGAGCAATGTGAAGATATTCGCCGGCAGGTTTTGGCGAAAGAGGTCAGCCCGCTTGTGTATCATATGAAAAAAGCCTTGCAGGATTTGGGGATGCTGGCTTTTTATTCCGGCGTTCCGAAGAGAAAAATCCGCAAGCATTTAAAATATGATGAGTTTATGAAATCGGATGAGAAGACATTGCAGAAGTATGCGGATGCACTACGTATCACTGTCGACGAACTAAAACGCGCGGATGAATGGAAATAAATTTTGAACACCGTACCGCTGCTCATTGTGAAGATGGAGTGACGGCCAATCTGTTGCGTTTCTACGGATACGACTATTCCGAGCCGTTGATTTTCGGATTGTCTGCATCGCTTTATTTTGTTCATTTGCCGTTTATCAAATTAGCAGGTTTCCCCGTTACATCTTTCCGCCCGTTGCCGGGCGTTATTTTTGCCCGTGTCACACGGCTGCTCGGATTCGGGATTCGCAAGACGATTTTCCTTAATAAGAAAAATGCGGCTCTGAAATTAGACAGCCTCATTGGGCAGGGTATTCCGACCGGCTGTGTTGTGGGGATGTATTTTTTGCCTTATATGCCGCTGGAATACAGGTTCCATTTTAATGCGCATAATATTTGTATCATCGGCAAGGAAGATGATGATTATCTTATCAGCGACCCTGTTGCGACGGAGAAAGTGAGGATTTCGTCGCACGACCTGTTACGTGCACGTTTTTCGAAAGGCACTTATCCGCCGCTTGGGAAACTTTACTGGATAAAATCGCTTCCCCCCAAAGAACCTGATATAAAAAATTTAGTGCATAAGGCGATTTTGAAAAACTGCCGCCGTATGATTCATGAGCCTGGTCCTGTGCCGTTTGTCGGGGTGAATGGCTTTCAATATCTTGGAGATAAGATTCCGAAATTCCCGGCGATATACGGACAGCGAAAAGCGGCCTTACACCTGGCGCAGCTTATCCGTATGATGGAAGAGATAGGGACGGGAGGCGCCGGTTTCCGCTTCCTTTACGCGGCATTCCTGCAGGAATCGTCGGAAATAACGGGTATTGGCAAATTAAATGATTTTTCGCTGCGTCTTACCGATATCGGCGACCAGTGGCGTATTTTTGCTTCTGAAGCCGGCCGTATTTACAAAAATCGCTCATCGGAAGGCGTCGATTATCAGACGATTGGCGATCATCTGAAAGCTATCGGCAAACAAGAGAAAATATTCTTTACCGACCTTGAGAAATTAATTAAAAGTAAGTAATGGAGAGTACCCTGATAATAATTCGGAATCTGCGCAAAACATATTATGGAGCATCGTATCCGTCGGTCGACGGATTGACGCTACGGATAGGAAAGGGCATGATCTTCGGATTGTTGGGGCCTAACGGCGCGGGAAAAACGACGACGATCTCGATACTGTGCGGCTTGTGCTTGTTTGACGACGGGGAAGTGACGGTCAACGGCTTTGATGTGAGGCGCAAAATGCATGATATCAAATCGCTGATAGGTGTTGTGCCGCAGGATATAGCTTTGTATCCCGAACTGACGGTCGACGAAAACCTGCGTTTTTTCGGCGGGATGTATCCCGTCTCGACGTATGAACTGAATAAACGTATTGAATCATATCTGAATGATTTCAACCTGACATCGCATCGCAGAAAGAAAGTCGCCACTCTGTCGGGCGGCATGAAACGGCAGGCGAATCTTATTGCCGCATTACTTCACAAGCCGGCATTGCTCTTTTTGGATGAACCGACGGTCGGTGTGGACGTACATTCGCGTCGGGTTATACTTGAAAACCTGAGGAGTCTGCATCATGACGGCATGACGATCGTTTATACCTCGCACGATATGAAAGAGGCGGAACGGCTATGTACGCATGTAGCCCTGATGAATCATGGGCGTATTGTATGCGAAGGCGTCCCCCGACAACTTGTCGGCGAAGCCTCCGTGTCATCGCTCGAAGAACTGTTTATAAAGAAAACGCAGTATTAAAGCCTGTTGCCGGAGATGAAGACTTTTATAAATTTACTGAATAAAGATTTTCGGCTGCTTATCCGTGATTTCTGGGGGCTTACCCTGTTGTTTTTAATGCCATGGGCATTGGTGTTGATGATGACATATCTTCAGGACGGCACATTCCGTTCGATTAACGAGAATCGTGTGCCGCTGTACTTGCTTGATAACGACCGCGACTCGTTAGGTAATATGGTCAGCCGTCAGATATATGCAAGTAATATTTTTGAAGTGTCGACCGGAACGGATGGGCGCGTTCTTTCGGAGAATGAACTGGAAGAAGCTGTTTCGCGCGGCGATTATCTTATCGGCGTGGTCATACCGGAACATGCAACGGAACAGCTGCGGGAGAAAGTTGTCCGCGGCGTCGAACGGGCTTTTAACGGAGGAGGCGATGAAGAACATGACGATGTCCCTGAAATAAAAATTCTTGTCGACCCGAAGGCAAAACAATCGTTCCGAACATCTCTGATACGTGCTGTGCGTGAAAATACGCTGACGGTGCAGAATAAACTTCTTCTTAGTGAAGTGACGCGCCAGGTGAACCGTATCGTCCCGATCCCTGTCGACCTCGATATCAAAACGGATGAATTGATCACGATAAGCGAATCTTATGCACAATCGGGCAAAACAAAAATAATCCCCAATTCCACCCAGCATAATGTGCCGGCATGGAGTATGTTTGCGATTTTTTTCATCGTGATATCACTGGCCGGTAATATGATTCGGGAGCGCGAAACGGGATGTTTCAACCGGTTGATGACGATGCCCTGTCCTGTTCATTTATACATGTTAAGCAAGGTCGGCGTATATTTGTGCGTTTGCATGCTTCAGCTCGCGCTTATGGTTCTGACGGGTATGTATGTAATACCGCTGCTTGATTTGCCTGCGTTGAAACTCGGACACAGTATATCTGCACTGTTTGCAATGTCGATATCTTCATCATTAGCGGCTGTCGGTTACGGGTTAGCAATCGGAAGCCTTGCCCGTACGAATCAGCAGGCGAGCGTTTTCGGCGCAGTGTCGGTCGTTATTCTGGCGGCAATAGGAGGGGTGTGGATACCGACCTTCGTTATGCCTCGTGCGATGCGGATAGCAAGTAACATATCGCCTTTAAACTGGGGGCTGAACGGTTTCAATGATATTTTTGTCCGCGATGCGGATCTCTGCGATATATGGCCTCAGGCGTCTGTATTACTGCTGTTTTTCATTATTACACTGTTGATATCCCGGTATAGCAACCGTAGAAGGCGGATATAGCAGGCCCGTTTAATCGGGAAACACAGAGCCTGAATATCCGTGAAAATGTTAATATAGGTTTTTTACGGCGCCACAATACGGAAAAAATGTTATCTGCGACAAGTATTTATTACTAAAATCTGTTATGTACAGATATTTTGATTATGTTTGCATTCAATTATAACTTCAATATTAATAATTATGAAAAAAGGAATTTTATCTTTATTGTTATGCACACTCATTTCATCCGTATTTGTGTCGGCACAGAACAATACGTTGACGCAGAAAGAAAAGAAAGAGGGTTGGAAACTTTTATTTGACGGGAAAAATTTTAACGGATGGCGTAAATGCAACGCTACCGCGATGGCAGCTAACTGGGAAATCAGTGAAGAAGCCATGAAAGTGAAACGAGGAGAAAAAGCGGGAAGCGGACAAGGTGGCGATATCTTGTTTGCCGGGGAAAAGTTTTCGGATTTTGAATTATCCATAGAATGGAAAATTGAGAAGGAAGGTAATTCGGGAATTTTTTATTATGTGGTGGAGGAACCCGGTAAACCTATTTATAATGCCGCACCGGAAGTACAGGTTCTTGACAACTGGAATGCATCGGATAACAAGCTGACAAATCATCTGGCAGGTTCTTTATATGATATGCTTCCCGCGTTACCCCAGAACGCAAAGCCGGCAGGAGAATGGAATACCATAATTATCCGTGTAAAAGACGGGAAAGCGACACATACGCAAAATGGAGTAAAAGTAGTCGAATATACCCTCTGGACGCCGGAATGGTATGAACTGATTGCGAAAAGTAAATTCAAAGACTGGCCGGGATTCAAGAATGGCCCCGCGAAAGAAGGATATATCGGCCTGCAGGATCATGGATATGACTGTTGGTTCCGTAATATTAAGATAAGGAAACTGTGATCGGACCGGAAGCGACGAAGAAACCATGTGTGAGGCTGTCTGAAAAAAAACGGATATGCCTCCCATAGTCCAAACGGTTGAAAAAACAACCCGGAGAAACTCAAATAAAAACGAGGGCGTCCGATTTTAAAAATGTTCCCCATTAGTTTTATGTCCGGCTTTTGGGGAACATTTTTTGCTACGACAGGAATAAAGAAAAATTATCAAATTCACACCCGATACAGAAAGGAAATTTAATTTTTTTTTGCAATATATTGGTATATAAAATAGAAAAGATGACAACAGACACAAAATTTTTTACAAATGATTCGGGCTTGACGTTATTGGACCGTTTTAAGGCAACGCTCAAAGACTCCAAATATTTTGATATTTTGGTGGGATATTTTCGCATCAGCGGCTTCTATCAATTATATAATTCATTCGAAAAGATTGATAAAATCAGAATCCTTGTCGGCTTGAACGTTGATAAAGAAACGTATAATGCTATCCTATACAATAGGGGGAACGGTATCATAGATTTTGAATCCGATAAACATACCAAACTCCAATATGAAACGAATGTGATCAGAGAGATTGAATCCGTGTCGGAAAATAATGAGCAAGTCCAATTCGGAATCAATAAATTGATTGAGTTTTTAAATGTCGGGAAAGTGGAAATACGAGTATTCCCTTCCCAAAATATTCATGCAAAGGTTTATATCAGCCGTTACAATGAAAATATCAGTCATATCCAATATGGCTCTGTGATAACAGGTTCAAGCAATTTTTCCGAATCGGGACTGGTGGTTCAAAGAGAGTTCAACGTTGAATTGAAAGATAGATCTGATGTGGATTTTGCTCTGTCGCAATTCGAGGATTTATGGAAAGACGGGGTTGATGTGTCTGCTGATTTTGTTGATTTTATTATTGACAAAACGTGGCTAAACAACAGGATAACACCTTATGAACTGTATCTCAAATGCGTATATGAATATCTGGAAGAGGACATTAATCTGGAAGACAGTTTCGAACCGTTTTTGCCCAAAGGTTTCATGGAATTGAGATACCAGACTCAGGCAGCCACAAATGCAAAGAAAATACTGGAAACTTACAATGGCGTATTTTTATCGGATGTAGCAGGTTTGGGTAAAACTTTCATTACGGCTTTGCTGTTACAGCAGTTGCAGGGAAGAATTCTGGTTGTTTGTCCGCCTGTTTTGCAGGATTACTGGGAGGAATCGTTACGTGATTTTGGCATAAGAAGTTTTGAAGTCCGGTCATTGGGGAAGCTGGAAGATATTTTGCGGCGTGATATCTCCAAATATAAATATGTGGTTGTGGACGAAGCGCACCGTTTCCGTAATGAAAACACGCTGGCGTATGCCAATTTGCTGAATATTTGCAGGGGAAAGAAAGTGATTCCGGTAACGGCTACGCCTCTTAACAATTCGATAGCCGATATTTTTGCTCAGTTAAAACTGTTTCAGACTCCAAAAGCATCTACTATCCCGGGCATTCATTCCAAAATGTCCATTAGCATCAATTCATTTTAGAAATGCTGTTTTGAACAGAATTAATGCATTGTTCTCGGTTGATTTTTCGATTATCTTCTCTTTGATTCCGGCCTGCCTGCACAATAAAAACAAAAGAGGCTTACTTTATTCCGTAAACCTCTCTGCGTCATGTAGCGAGACGGGGCTATGATCCCCGGACCTCATGATTATGAATCACCATCTATGACGTTTCTTCTATTTTCTTCTATTTTTAACATTTTGTTATTTTGCTTATAAATAGTATGATATGAGATTATTGGATTGTATTTGTTTCCTTGTTTTGAGATATAATTGCTATCTTTGTGTGCAAATTGTGTGCAAATTTTATTTGCACACAGACTAAATAACAAGGCTATGTTTAATTATTCAAATAACGGAATTACAGTAGCTTCTATCATGGATGATAGGAGAGCGACTATCGAAGGTGTGTATCCGATAAAGATACGTGTAACTTACAATCGTATCCGTAAGTACTACTCAACTGGCAAAACTCTGTCTAAAGACGACTGGAATAAATTGTCGGAAACAAAGAGTAAAAAGATGTTGGCTATACGATGTGATATTCAAAATTCATTTGATAAAATAAAAGAGATTGTTCAACAGCTTGAATATGAGAATGATTTTTCTTTTGAGAATCTGAATGCACGATTAGGAAAAGTTGTAAATGATACACTAAACATAGCTTTTCAAGCAAAAATAGAATC
>JAITBC010000152.1 GCA_031283785.1 Tannerella sp.
GAATCAGCCCGTTATCTCGGTTGATTGCAAGAAACAGGAATTGATTGGTGAGTATAAAAACGGCGGCAAAGAGTGGCAACCCGTAAAAACCCCCATTGAGGTAAATGTATACGATTTTATAGATAAAACCAATGGTAAAGCATCGCCTTACGGTATTTATGATGTAACACAGAACAAAGGTTGGATAAGTGTGGGCGTGAGTCGTGATACGGCGGCATTTGCCGTTACATCGATTCGCAGTTGGTGGAAAAATGAAGGAATGAAGGATTATCCCCATGCCGGAAAGTTATATATTACGGCAGACGGAGGCGGCAGTAATGCAAACCGGAGTCATATATGGAAAAGCGAACTTCAAGCACTCGCCAATGAAACGGGGATAAAAATTTCCGACGAAGAGTTTGCTAAAATCAATATTTCAAAAAACAATTTTCACGGAGAATGGAACTATGTTATTAAACCAAATTGGCAGGTTTATTTATTGATAACTCCTTACATAAACTCTATTAAATTGAACTTTATGAATAACTCTATAAAAGGTATCGACTAACCTGTATTTACACATGAAAGCAAATGATTTTTTGCAATTAATAGCAATAATGATTTTTTCGACGGGCTGTTCGTCAAACAAACAGTCGAAAGACTGTTTGCCATATATTGACCTCTCAAGAAACTACCCTGAAAAAAATATCATTTTGACGGATATTGCTGATGTTTCTTATGTGCATTTAACTAATAAAGAATGTGATGACTACCTTTACAAAGGTACAATCAGATATATAACAGAAAACATAATCGTTATTGCCGATGAATCTGCAGGCAGTATTTTGTTTTTCTCAAAAGATGGAAATCCAAAATCACGTTTTAATCATTATGGGTCCGGCCCCGAAGAGTATCCGTGCAAAGGTCGTGATATCCCTTCATTTGTTTATGACGAAACCGGAAATGACGTGTTTATAAGTTATTTCAACATTATCCTGGTTTATTCTTCTATGGGAGAATATAAAAGAAAAATAATCCTGCCACCAAGTACAAGAATGTCATTAGTAGACTTTGACGATCAATCACTGTTTGTGTATGATGGGCAAAAACAGTTTGATAAGTTTATAAAAAAAACAGCTTTTCCACACCAATCAATTGATTCGAGTTTCTTTCGTATTTCTAAAACAGATGGAAAAATATTGGATTATGTGATCATTCCAAATAACGAAAAAGACTTGACGGACTGTGGCGGAGGAAGAGTCTTACGAAACTTTGGAAACATGAGGAGGTGTGCTGCCGGACTTCTTTTGAGCAATCCGGAAACCGACACGGTTTTTCTTTATATGAACGATAAATCAATAGCCCCTGTTTTTTGTAAAAAACCGTTGGTAGACAACGTATATCCTAAAGCCATTTTGAGTAATTTTATGGATGTAGGCAGATATCAGTTTATGACCGTTGAAACGCTCTTTAATTTGGAAGATATTGGTAAGTTCCCGTATAAATATTATATACATGATAAACAAACAGGCGAAATATTCCGTCAGAAAGTGGTATTATCTGATTATAAAGGAAAAGAATTGTTCATTTCGGCTAAAAATACACTTTTTAACGGAAAAGAAACATTGGCT
Source organism: Tannerella sp. (assembly GCA_031283785.1). Next base: position 1,611 of record JAITBC010000152.1, read on the forward strand.
TACTTTGAATTGGATCTATTTGAACTTAAACAGGCATACCGCGAAAACAAACTAAACGGCAAGTTGAAAGAGTTGGTTGCCACGCTAAATGAGTATGAAGATAATAATGTCTTTATGTTGGTCAACTTTAACTAGTCAGTCCTTAAAATCATATTAATTGTTAATCATAAAAATAAATGCAAAAAAGGTTGGAAAAAAGAGTATTGTTAATTTAGTATATATTATTTACCTTTGCATATTCAAATCAATAAAAAAAGAAGTTATGGATTGTCCCAAATGCAAAAAAAAACGAGTATGTAAAAGCGGGTTTCGTCAAAAACCGGCAACGTTACAAGTGTAAAATCTGTGGGTATTATTACAGTATAGAGAAGAAACCGGATGTCAAAACGGAAGAAACCCGTCGTATGGCATTAGAGATGTATTTGATTACCGGCCGAGCGGATCGACTGGGCCTATTTTGAGAATGAGTTTAAGAGTTTCTATTCGGAAAAGCCGAGCCGTCCGGCCATGCCGAGCCGCTTGATGGTTGGCGTTTTGACGCTTAAACATCTCTACAATCTTGGCGACGAAAAGATACCGTTTGTCTGGGGCAACCCCTACTTTCAGTATTTTTGCGACGGCCTGTTTTTCGAACACATTTCCGTGAGGCGTATCGGAGTATCGGGGGTTGAGAAAATATTTGCGTACAGCGTAAAACTTCACGGCGAAGCAGTCCCGGTTCAGGCAAAATTTGTGTTGCCGGACACGACCGTTCAAGGCAACTTTACGACCTTTCCCACGAATACGAAGTTGTGCAAAAAAGTGATCGACAAATGTAACAGTATCCAGAAAAAGCGGGGATTAAACAGCGTCGGAAGTACAAAAAAGAGAACAAACAACTTCTACAGGACACCGACAACGGTCATCACCCCAAGCGCGTCAAGAAGTCAAAGAAAGCAAAAAACGGCTCAAGACAATCGCCAACGCGCAGTTACGTGAACTCGATAGAAAACTGACCGTTGGACAGAAAGCCCTTTACAGGGAGAAATTAGCGCTTTATAATCGGGTGGTGAATCAGCAAAAACGGATAAAAATAAGGTATACAGCTTGCACAAGCCATTTACGGAATGCATAGCGAAAGGCAAAGCGCATAAGCCGTACGAATTTGGGAACAAAGTAGGCTTGATAACGAGCGGCAAAAAAGGGAAAAAAAATCGGGTGGTAATTTAAAAGTATGCTACTATAAAAGAATGACAATGAGGGAAAAAGTAGTATATTTGTTGAATGAAAATAAAGATAGAACTTTATTGCCCTCATTGTCAAGCTACAAAGATAAAGAAAAACGGCAAAAAGTCGTATGGAAAGCAAAATTATATGTGTAAAACATGTGGACGCCAATTTATAGGCGACCATGCACTGGATTATAAAGGATGTCATTCACCGCTGATAAAACGGATTTTATTGATGCCGGTTCGCGGTATTGGGGTTAGAGATATATTAGTAATAGAGGGAACAAGTATCGTCAAAGTACTGTCGGTATTAGTCAAATCTTATTATGCAATTAAACCGAAACGGCAGCATTATACCTCTCTGGAAGTGAATGAATTTTAGACTTATGTGGGAGAAAAGAAAAACAAAGTATGGTTAATCTATGCACACGACAGAGAAAGTGGAGAAACCGTATCCTTTATATTGTGCAAACGGGACTTAAAAACAGCAAGAAAGTTGCTAAAAAAACTCCTTGTATCAGGGATTAGTTATGATAGTATTTGTAGCGATAATTGGGAGAGTTTTGTTATAGCTTTTCAGTCGGATAATCACGTAATTGGGGGAATATATACGGCAGGTATTGAGGGGAATAACTGTCGGTTAAGACACCGTATTAGACGTGTTTTTGGAAAAACAGCAGATTTTTTCCAAAAGTATACGCAATCACCTCAAAACATTTAATCAGCTTTCTTTTATATCAATTTCGAATATGTATAATTACAATAGCATACTTTTTAAATCACCACCATAATATGTTGTACGAAAAGATGATTAGCAACATCCAGGAAGTAAAAGCGCGTAAAGGAAAGGTAATTGCCATTGCGACAAAAGGCAATGACGATATCTATAAGCTTGCCGACCATGTTATTGAAATCCCGGCTTGTCACGAAACATTGTCTCCGTTGCTGACAATCATCCCGTTTCAGCTGTTATCTTATCATATCGCCGTAATGCGCGGCTGCAATGTAGACCAACCCCGAAACCTCGCTAAATCAGTTACCGTGGAATAGCCGGATTGAAAAGATTCGGACGATTACTGGAAAAATTATTTGAACAAAAAAGCTGTTTTTGCACCAAATTTTATTAATATAGAAAACATGAAGTTGAACTCTTTCTTTTTACGCCCGTCGTCGGCGGCGACATTACATTTATTATTCGCCGGACTGCGCTTGTTGTCAGGACATTTACAATCATTTACAAACGGATTACATCCATTTCCGGCAGGGGCACGTCTATCCCCGGCCGTATTATGTTTATCACCCGTCATCCTGTTTTTATCGATGAGCCTTCACCTGTCTGCCCAGCAATTCAATAATCCGGTCATACCGGGCGACTTTGCAGACCCTACGGTCATTCGCTCAGGAGATCGATATTATGCATGCGGAACATCTTCCGAATGGGCGCCTCACTATCCCATTTTCGAATCCGAAGATTTAATAAACTGGAATTACATCGGTCCGGCGTTCAAGAAAAAACCCGACTGGACGAAAGCCTCTTTCTGGGCGCCTGAATTATACGTGTTTAACGGGAATATATACCTCTACTATACCGCCCGTCGTGCCTCCGACGGGGTTTCGTATATCGGCGTCGCCACTACGGACGATATTAAAAAAGGATTCCGTGACCACGGCTGCCTGGTTGAATTAGGCACGGAAGCTATCGACGCGTTTATCTTCGAGGATGAAGGCAAGCGATATATCACATGGAAAGCTTACGGTTTAGACCCCAGACCGATAGAATTGCTGTGCGCCGAGCTGTCGGCAGACGGGCTTCAACTGGCGAGCGAACCGTTTATGCTTTTGAAAGATGATGAACGCATCGGGATGGAAGGACAGTATATTTTCAAGAATGACGACTATTATTATATCATATATTCCGTTCGCGGCTGTTGTGGTGCAAACAGTAATTACGCCGTCTCCGTCGCCCGTTCAAAATCGTTTAGAGGGCCTTATGAAAAATACGAAGGAAATCCTGTCTTGCAGGGCGACGGCAAAGAAATCCTCTCATGCGGACATGGAACTGCCGTAGAAACGCCCGACGGAAAGAAGCTCTACCTGTTTCACGCATACATGAAAGGCAAAGGCTTTTATAACGGCCGTCAGGCGTTTCTGAAAGAATTAGCCGTAAACGACGACGGATGGCCTTATTTTATTACCGGCAAACATGCCTCCGTTCAGGAACCTGTGCCTTTCGGCAATATCACACAAAGAGGTATTACGGATTTTGAGGAGCATTTCGAAGGAGACTGTTTGAGGCCGGAATGGACATGGAATTTCACATTTTCCGATATCCGCACAACCGTAAAAGATAAAAAGCTTTTCCTGACGGGAACACCCGTAACAGATAACAAATACGGGACGGCGCTTTGTCTGCGTACGCTAAAGCCCGACTACGAAATAATGTCGGAAATTAAATATCTTCCCCACATATTTTCCGGCCTGACTTTATACGGAGATAAAGACAACCTGATTCTTTTCGGAAAAGAGAACGGAAATATCGTGCTTAAACAGGTACGGAAAAAAACGGAAACAATTTTATACCAAAAAGCCGAACCCGGAAACACCCATCTAAAAATCATTGTTTCCGACGGCTGTTACGCATCATTTTTCATAAGTGCGGACCGGAATAATTGGCACCCGCTTCCGGCTTCCGGTCAAAAATATGATATCTCGTATCTCCCGCCGTGGGATAGGGCTTTCCGCCCCGGGCTGATACATATCGGAGATGAAAATGTGCCCGCAGAATTCTCTTACTGTGAAATTCATTATAAATGATTGGCTATTCAGGCCGTATGGAGTTTATTTGCACATGTCCAAGTATAAATATGCCACCTCCTAAATATAATCTCACTCACTTTCGTACGAAGGGATATTTATAATTCAAATAATTATGAAGACTTTTTTTGTGACATCCATCTTATTGTCAATATTTTATGGAATGGCCGGAGCTAAAATTCCCGCAAATCAAAAAATACGTTTGACCGATAACTGGAAATATCTACGCGGGGATATCGGTAATATATGGGAAGCCGTGCGTCCCGCGTCAACCGGTTCGCCGGAAAGTGTTCCTCTGTGGGAAAACGTATCGCTGCCACACTGTTTCAACGCGGAAGACGCCGTCGATCCGGACGTACACTATTATCAGGGTCCGGGATGGTACAAAACTCTGCTGGATATTAATAACCCCTATTCCAATGGACGGATCGTATTGGAGTTTGAAGGCGCCGGACAAAAAACGGACGTCTATATCTATACCGAAAAAGTCGGTAGCCATGTCGGAGGATATGACGAGTGGAGCGTCGACATTACGGATGCGATTGCCCGTTTTACGTCCGACAAAGAGGCTGTAAAACGGTTTAACGGGAAAATCCCTCTTTCCATTCGTTGCGACAATGCGCGCGATGCCGAAATGATCCCTTCCGACCTTTCGGATTTCAACCTTTACGGCGGCATCTATCGTTACCTGAACTTAATCTATCTGCCTGCGTTCTCCATTGAAAACATTTATATAAACGCATCCGTTGATAATAAAGGAAAGCAGGGTAAATTGGATATCTGCATGACAACGTATGATCCCGCGAAGATAAAATCCGGGAAAGCGACAATTATTATAGAAGATTCCGGCGGAAAAGAAATGATCCGTAAGACATGCGACGTCACCCATGGAGCGTCCATTCCGCTTCTGTCCGAAATAATCAAAAAACCCGAATTATGGTCGCCCGACTCGCCGTCATTGTACACCTGTACCGTAGTATTGGAATCGCCGGCAGGCAAGACGAGTGCAAGCGAAAGATTCGGATTCCGCCATTTCGAATTTATAGGAAAAGGCCCGTTTCTGCTTAACGGCAAACGTCTGTTACTGCGTGGGACGCATCGTCACGAAGACCATGCCGGCGTAGCAGCGGCAATGACCGAAGATATAATCTGCCGGGAGATGAAAATGATGAAAGACATGGGGGTAAACTTTATCCGTCTCGGACATTACCAGCAGTCACACATCGTCCTCGAACAGTGCGACAGTCTCGGCATACTCGTCTGGGAAGAGATTCCATGGTGTCGCGGAGGTCTGGGAGGCCCCGCATACAGGGAGCAGGCAAAACGGATGCTCGGGAATATGATTGTCCAGCACCGTAACCACCCTTCCGTTATCTTATGGGGATTAGGAAACGAAAATGACTGGCCTAACGATTTTGAAACATTTGATAAAGACGAAATACGCGCTTTCATGAAAGAACTTCACGATCTGTCCCACGAATTGGACGATACCCGCATGACATCGATCCGCCGTTGCGATTTTTGCAAAGACATTGTAGACGTCTATTCCCCTTCCATATGGGCAGGGTGGTATCGCGGCATGATAACCGATTATAAAAGGGTATCGTATGATGAGATGCAGCGTGTGAAACATTTCCTCCATGTCGAATGGGGTGGCGACAGTCATGCGCGACGCCATGCGGAAGATCCATTCCGCTATCTTGACGCGATTGAAGCCGGCAAAGGCGCTGATGAAAGAGCCGGCGACGCTTCATTATACGACGGTAATGCCCGCGCATCTAAAGACGGGGAGTGGAGTGAGTCGTATATCTGCAACCTGATAGACTGGCACTTGAAAGAGCAGGAAACAATGCCTTGGCTTACGGGCACGGCATATTGGCCGTTCAAAGATTTTTCCACTCCCATAAGACCCGAAAACCCTGTCCCCTATATGAATCAGAAAGGCGTTGTGGAACGCGACCTCACACCGAAAGAAAGTTATTACGTGTTTCAATCACGGTGGACAGACAAACCTATGGCGCACATATACGGCCATACCTGGCCGGTACGCTGGGGCGAGAATGGCGAACGGCGGGATATAAAAGTTTATTCAAACTGCGACGAAGTGGAGTTATTCCTGAATGGCGAAAGTAGAGGGAAAAAGAATCGTGACGCTTCCATATTCCCGGCCGCCGGACTTTACTGGGAGTTGCCGTTCCGGGAAGGTGAAAACACGGCCCGCGCCGTAGGCCGTAAAGGAAAAGAAACGGTTACGGACGAAATACGATTTATCTACCAGACTGAAAAATGGGACACACCTTCGCAAATTGCCGCTACAATAATTCCTGCTGCCGGAAACGGAAACGACGAGTTTTGGATAGAAGCGAAACTTCTCGACAAAAAAGGCGTTTTATGCCTTGATGCAAGAGATTACATTGAGTTCCAGACAGCAGGCGACGTAAAGATGATCGCTAATCAAGGGACATCATCCGGCTCAAAGAAAGTACAAGCCTATAACGGGTGCGCACGGATAAAAGTCCGTTTAATGAACGGCAAAAACGGCGTCGTATCCGTTTTGTCGGCAGGTAAAGAAACAAAAATCGTACCTATGAAATAATATAACTCATGTTACGCACCTTTTATAAAAAGTCATTAACTTTGCAAAATGAAAAAAGAGATGAATTTATACAGTTATCTGTTAGAGTGAAGCTGCCTGTCTAATCTTCGATGACACGATTGTAAGCAGGTAGTGGCACGAATTGTCAGATTTCACATTTTAACAATTTAATAATCATTAATTTATATGTCTGTTTCAGACAATATAACACCTCCTCCTGGACACCGTCATTTATCTGACGGCATCCGGGAGGAATGGTTTTATTTCCTTCTCAAAAATCGACTTTTCCATGATGCGGTAATGAGGAGCGTAATTATCTTCGAACGTTTTGCTGTGGTGCACGACGTATTCGCCTTGTTCCAGCATGGCAAAAATCTCACGCCTGTCAATGTCGCAGTCTGCAAGCGATAAGTTCATTTTCTGTATAATGGCATCTATATCGCGCCATTCCTTTGCCCATTCTTCGACAGTGGGCGGCACAATAGCGTTTACGCTACGCACAAACGCATTGAAATAGACCTCGTACGGAACGAGGTTTTCTTTTATAATCGACAGATTGACACGGTAATAATTTCCTTCCCATCCTGCCGGCTCGTAGTATGCGCCGCTTGTCCGGTCGAACGAAGACAGTTCGTAACGCAGGTAATTACCGGACGAAGCGGTATCGTGAACGAGATGTCCCGGTCCGAAACGGTCTTGAAAGAAATTCTTGTACAAATCTTTCAGCGTAGACTTGGGATAAGTTTCCAACTGTCTGTTCACCGCTGTTTTGACCGCCTCTTCAAATGTGTTCCGGTTGCCGCACGCAGCGCAACCCACCAACACGGTTATCATAATAATACAGCTAAAACGCAACATTGACTCCTCCTAATACGGTTGCTTCAGGCATCGGGAAACCTTTCAATATTTCGTATGATTTACCCGTCAGATTTTCACCTTTGACAAACAGCGTCAGCCCTCTGTTCTCTGTTCCGAAAAGATACGACACTTTGCCGTTCAGCAGCGTATAGCATATCTTGTCATCTTCCGTCCCGCCAACTTTCTGCAATCTGCCGATAGATTCCACGTCTACATTCAGCGTCAGACGGCGAGACAACACATACGTTCCTTCCATGAAAAACTTTCTTTTTGGGGCGGCTTCGAGCGCGATATTCGTATGCAAGCGGCTGAAGTTAGCTGTAAACCAAAGGTTTTTAAGCGGATAATAAGACACTTCTGCTTCTATCCCTTTATTATACAGCCTGTTTACGTTCGTCAAAGTTCCCTGTACGCCCGTGATCAGATCTTTAGCTTCCAGATAAAAACCGGTGACTTCGACGAAAAACGTACGATTCAACAGATATTGACCGACGGAAAGTTCATACGTTTTCATACTTTCCGGTTTCAAATCAGGATTTGCGATTGAGTATGGAGGATACGAGATATAAAGTTCGCGTATGTTGGGGCTTCTGTATCCTTCCGAATAAGAAAGTTTAACCGTATTTCCCGTGAAAGGACGGACTGTCAATCCCGCCTGTGGCGTCCAACGGCTACCGTAAGCATCATTATACTCGTAACGCACGCCTGCATTCAGGCTCAGCTTGTCGAACAGGTCTTGCTGTGCAACGAGATAACCGGCAACCTCGTTAACCGAACGGTCGACAATCTCACCTGTACGGCCATTGATCGTATCGTTCCACGCATGTCCGCCCCAATTCTTGTAATCGATGCCGGTCGTAAAACTGTTCCCGTCGAACAGGCGGAATGTCTGGTACAACAGGATACCCGTGTTGTGGTCGTCCGAATTAAAACGAAACGTACGCGGATTGGCCGGCGGGCGGTATCCGTCGTTAATCTCATGGCGTCCCCAGTTGTAGAACGCCTGCACTGCGCCACTTGTCTTTTCGTACATATTCGCCAGACTGACAGACGCCGTTCCGCGCAGAACATCCATGATATTGTCCTGAACAGGGTTGTCCACAGGACCGGGATTCTGATTCTTATACTTGGCCAGACTGACGTCACCCCGGACTTTATAATGATTGTTGATTTTGTAACCGAGATTGGCAAACCCGTTAGTTATATGAAAATCCGAATGTTCGCGCATTCCATCCGTACGATCATGGTTAACGGATACGAAACTGCTGAATTTGCCGGAATTGTATCCATTGTTAATCATGTATTTCTGCGTGTTATACGAGCCGTACATAATGCGCGCCTGCGTCCGTCGCCCGTCTTCATGCTGCTGGCGGGTGATGATATTGATGACGCCGCCCATTGCGTTCGATCCGTAGAGCAACGACCCCGGCCCGCGAATAACCTCCACACGCTCCACATCCGACGCGACGTAGGTATCAGGCAATGAATGTCCGAAAACTCCTGCCCACTGCGGCTGTCCGTCAAAAAGCATCAACACTTTGTTTCCCTGTCCGATTCCACGAATATTGACCGTACCGGCAGAATTGGTATTGACGCCGAACCCGGTAATCCCTTTCCGCGTGACGAACAAACCAGGCACACGCTGCGACAACACCGGCAACAACGCCGACTCACTGCTCGCCTCAATCTCATATCGATTGACGACGGAAATACTCAAGGGAATACTGTTACGATTGACCTGTATTTTGGTTGCCGTCACAACCACCGGATCCAATTGAATCGTTGTATCAACAGGAGTTCCATCCCTTTCCTCTGCATACAAACTAATGCATGCAAACCATGCCACAAACAAAAACACACATTTTTTCATCTCCGATCATTTTAAAATTCGCCTCAAAGGTAGCACGATATTTTAAAATCGTGCTACCTTTTTCAGTTAAAAAAAAATAATCATCTTAATTTACCGCCAATTTCCATTTTTATACGTGAGCCGGGGAAAGTGATCGAAAGCATGGAATACTGAGACATTTCATACGACCGGATATATGAAATAAGATACTCCTCTTGAGGCTACTTCTTTTCCGCTTCCAATTTTTTGAAATGACAGGGCAACC
>JAITBC010000221.1 GCA_031283785.1 Tannerella sp.
GAAGTATCCTGAAAATTCCGCTGAAGAGCTTGAAGCGCCCCGTTCAACCGAAGAAGAAACCTGGAATCAGGTATTGAGCGACTTCGACGCCGCGATTGCTAATCTGGAAGAAACCAGCCCGGTAAGGGGTTATTCCAACAAATATGTGGCGTTGGCATTCAAGTCGGAGGCCATGCTCTATGCCGGATGTATTGCCAAATACAACACAGCGCTTAATCTTACCGGCTTTGGAGAGAAAACAGGGGTGCGTGTGATGGGATTTGATCCTGCTACCGCGCAGGCCGCTTCCAAAAAATATTTTACCGAAGCCTTTCAAGCCGCTGTCCGGATCATCAAATCGAACAAATATTCCCTGTACAGGAATAAATGGGCTTCGGGCGATAAGGATGCCCAATACCAGAATATGGTTGATATGTTCATGGATATAAACAGCTCAGAGAATATTTACATCAAAGAATATGCATATCCGGACATGCCGCATGGCTATAATGTATATAATATGGCTTCTCAATGGACTACGGGCGCTAATGGGGCTTTTAATTCCCCTACGCTGGATTTGGTCGAACTGTACGACGGCATAGACAGGAATCCCGACGGCACAATTAAGGTTTTTGACAGGGATATAGATGATCCCGACAGGAAATACCTGATGTTTGACAACCTGATGGATATTTTTAAAAATATAGAACCGCGCTGTCGCGCCTTTGTAATGTTGCCCGGTGATACGTATCAAAATGAAATGATAGAGTTGTGGCATGGCACCTATACCGGCGATGTGACAGACGGTATCCCGCCTCTGATGAGTTTTAACGGGGAAGTGGATTACTCGCTTGCGACGAGAGGCCGATACAATACGACCGATGCTTACAGAGGCGTCGGGAAATATACACAAAAAGTATTGTACGTTGACGCCAGTAGGAGTACGCACGAAATTGTTACGCTACCCGGCGGAAACAGGGTGAATGCGAGCGGCAGGTGTGGGCCTTATTGGAATGACCAGTATGGCAGTGTTACAGGGTTCTCTCTTCGTAAAGCAATCGACCCGAATAAGTCCAAAGCAGAATTGGCATCAGGATTGGAAGCCTACGACAGTCACCATTGTGTCCTGATGCGTTACGGCGAAGTTTTACTGAATGTGGCGGAAGCTGCCTCAGAATTAATGTTGGCAGGCGAAAGCCGGATAGACGGGGATGATCTTCTTGAGACAGCTTACAGCGCAATTTATGAGATACGTGAACGGGCCGGCGCCGATCCGCTGGTTAGCCGGGCCGATCTGAACGGAGAGGCCGGTAGGGATCTGATCCGGAAAGAAAGACGGAAAGAACTGCCTTTTGAAAATAAAATCCTTTGGGATATCCGCAGATGGCGGACACAACATTCCGATAATCTGAACGGATCAACCCAAAGTGACGGCGCTTATTATAAGGGTTTATACCCGTTCTACTCCACTCAGGCTAATAAATATTTCTTTGACGCACGGTTTGATATTTTCACCCATAGGTACACGTTCAGGCTGAACCAGTATTATTTTGCCATACCGGGCGGCGAAGTTTCAAAGAGTCCTGTCATTGATCAGCAACCCGGACTTTAAGTTAAACCATAAAATGAGTAATCAATATGAAAAATAAATATTATATAGGAAGTCTCCTGTTGAGCGTATTTATCTTCACTTCGTGTGAAATGTTTCAAATGGACAATTATGCCGAACCGCAGGAGACCATTAAAGGTGAAATTGTTGATGCCGCTACCGGCGAACGGGTGCTGACCGACCAGAGCGGCGACGGTATTCGCATCAGGCTGCGCGAATTGAGTTGGACAGAGACCGAAACACCTGTAAATTACGATTTTTACTGTATGAAAGAAGGTGTTTATCAGAATACCAAAGTGTTCAAAGGACATTACAATGTGCGGATCGACGGGCCTTTCATCCCGCTGGTACGCTTAAACCAGACGACGGGAGATACCATTGCCGACGAAACAAAATATATGGATATCAAAGGTGTCGCCGAAGTAAATTTTCAGGTAAGGCCATTCCTGAAAGTGGAATGGGTGGGCGTGCCTACCGTGTCGGACGGAAAGATCACCGCATCGTTCAAGGTGACCAGGGCTATATCGCCGGAAGATTTCAGAGCTATTATTGAGCCATTGGGGGCCTATAATGCAAATTTCCTGGATGTTACGGATGTGCGCCTGCTTGTCAGTCAGGTACCGTATGTGGGTTATAGTGACAGGGATGACCGGTATTCGGTAGTAACAAATTATACCGGAGATGCTTTTAACAGTTTGCTGGGAACGACCGTCACGATTACAACCAACAGTAATATACTTGTAGGAAGAACCGTGTGGATCAGGGCGGCAGCCCGTATCCGGTATCTGACCGAAAATGTTTCGAGGTATAATTATAATGAAGCCATTCAGGTGGATATACCGGATTAAATAACAAAATTATGAAAAAGAAAGAGAACACTTTTGCACTCCCGTTTCTTCTATTAATATTTGTATTTATTCCTCCTCACGCTGTTGCCCGGAAGAAAAACAGTCATTTGTCTCAACCGGCCGTTGAACTGACCGTTATCGATTCTTCCGGGTTCACGATTCCTGAAAATTTCACCGGCATCAGTTTCGAAACTGATGCTGCATTACCGAATCATCGCGGCGTGCAGGGATATTTATTCTCTTCGGCAAACAAACAGTTGATCACCCTGTTTATCAACAGTGGCATACGAAGCCTCAGGATTGGGGGGAGCACTGTTGACAAATATCATGAGGCGGCTCATAATCGCACTGCGATCGACAGCGTCTTTAGCTTTGCCAAAGCAGTAGGGATCAAGGTAATCTATTCCCTCCCGCTACTCAATGCCGACGCTACGGCCGATGCTGTCACAGCTAAATACATTTGGACGTATTATAAGGACTTGCTCGATTGTTTTTCCATCGGGAACGAACCAAACTGTCCACCGTTTAAAGAAGCGACAGTCGGCACAATAAAATCTTACGAGGAATATCTGCCCATTTGGCAAAAATTTGCCGCAACTGTTGTGGAAGCGGTACCTGACGCCAAATTTACAGGCCCTGATGCCGGCGGCTGGAATTGGACGGAAGAGTTTGCCCTGGACGAGAAGAGTTCCGGTTTGATCACTTCCATCACCCATCATCAATACCCTGGAGGGAGACCGGTTATTGACGAGGAAAATACGCCGATGCCGGCGATGCAAGCTATTGACAATATGCTGTCTCCGCAATGGCTGACGGGCGAATATCTCATGATTTATTCCAGGACAGGAGAGAAAGTACATCCGTATGGATTTAGATGCCGGATGACCGAGGCCAACGATTATCTCGGAGGTATAGCGGGTGCAAGCAATGCCATGTCATCTGCTCTGTGGGCTTTGGATTATATGCACTGGCAGGCTGTCCGCGGACTTAGCGGTATTAATTTTCACAATAACCAATGGTTAAAAACCTGTACGATCTATATGGGATCGTCCGGAGAATATCTGGCTAATCCGAAAGCTCATGCCATCAGGGCTTTTGATCTGGTAAGCGGCGGGTGTACCAAACCCGTCGAGGTCTCCAACCCGGAAGATGTAAACCTGACAGCTTATGCCGTAAAGGGCGACCGTTACCTTTACGTAACGGTTATCAATAAGGAACACGGTTCTCAGGCTCGTAACGTACAGGCGACAATATCGGCAAAAGGTTTCACAAAAGGAAAAGTCGAGGCAATGTTCCTGCTTGCTCCCGGTAATAATGCCGGCGCTACAAGCGGTATCACTCTCGGAGGCGATTCCATTACCAACAACCGGCCATGGCAGGGCAAATGGACGGCTCTCAAAGGGAAAAACAAAGGCCGATATGATGTGAATGTGGCAGAAACTTCGGCAGTAATTGTGAGAATACCTGTACGTTAATTAAAATGATAAAAGTCAAACAAAATATGAGACGCGTAAGTTTATTATTCATTGTAATGTTGAGTGTTTTATCCTGTTCTGCAAAGAAAAAAACGGATATCTCAGCGGGCTATATCCCGACCGGTTTTGAAGCGATGGCAAAAATAGAGCGTTTACCGATACTGTATCCTGCGGGAACAAAAAAGAACCGCATTGTTTCGTATGACGCCTCCGGCGGAAACGGGTTCGGACTGTTTCAGGCAATGTTCAAAAAGTATGTTGATCAGAATGGCGAAATTGTCTTTTTTGATGCGTACGGGCCGGGATGTCTCTATCGCCAGCAGATCAATATATGGATCAACAACGGTGTCGGCGCCAAAAACAAGGGAATCCGGATCAAATATTATTTTGACGACGAAACCGTTCCACGTATTGATGCACCGGTGTATGAGTTTTTTAACGGAGAATATCCTCCGATAAGTGAACCTTTCGCCTTCCGGCAGGAGCAACAGTTCGGCGTGGTGTATTATCCGTTCAGCTTCGAGAAACGACTCCGGATAACACTGGCGGACACCCTGCTGGTTCGTATGGAGCAGAATAATATCGAAGCAAGTTGCAATTGGCAACA
>JAITBC010000252.1 GCA_031283785.1 Tannerella sp.
GAGTCAGGTGATTTTCGATGCGAGCCTGTTCACGGGAATAAAAATCAGCAAAAATGCAAAAGACCTTGTCGTTCTGAAATCATTCATGACACAGGAGGAACTGATTTTCAATATCGGAAACGCATTTTATGATATTGTATATTCGCAAAGCCTGCATGAAAACAATCTGACAACCTTAACCATCATGGATTCGATATACCGGAAAACAGAGATGCAGGTAAAACAACACATTACACGGGAAATCGACCTGAACCGCATGAGAATCAATATCAGCAACCTGAAGGTTGAAAAAGAGAAGACGGAGGCAATTATGGCACAACAAAAAAACTATCTCAGGATACTGATGGGAATGCCATTGGAAACAATATTTGAGCTTGCTGATGATGAAATATTCGTTTTGCCTGAAAATAATTATCTGGCTGATTCAAACAACATCGAAAGCAAAACAGAATTACAGATTTTATATAACGAAAAAACAGGAGGCTTGCTGGAAATCAAACAACTGAAAATGTCGTACCTGCCTTCGCTTTCCCTTATGGCAAGTTCGGGCTATACTTTTCAGGCTAATGAGCTTGATATAAAGAATCATAATAACTGGTCGAACGGAACTTATCTCAAGTTGAATTTTTCTATTCCGATTTTCGACGGATTTACCAAACATCGTAAAATTCGTCAGGCGCAAATAAGAGTGAATAAAACCGAAGAAGACATCAGACAAATAAAGCAAAACACATTGAGTGATCTACAAAACGCACAGATGCAGTTGTACGTGAACAGCCGGGCGGTGAAAGCGCAACAGGAAAATATGGAACTGGCAGGAAGAACCTATCGGCAAAGCATTATGCTCTACGAAGAAGGACTGTACGGCATTACCGATTTGCTGGATACGGAAAAATCGTTCCGCGAAGCGCAAACCGCTTGCGACTATGAAATGGTAAACTATCGGAAAGCTTTACTGGACTTGAAAAAAGCGGAAGGAACTCTTCAATCATTGATAAATAAATTACAAAATAAATAGCATTAAAATGAAAATGAAAACTATCGGAAATATCGTAATTGCAGCAACAATCATCGGCCTTGCATCATGGAAACTTGTATACAATAAAAAAGAGATGGATACGGTAGCCCGGCGTTCGCTTGAAATAAATCCGG
Organism: Tannerella sp.; assembly: GCA_031283785.1. The sequence continues at coordinate 1,153 of JAITBC010000252.1, forward strand.
TTATTCCCGTCAGAGTAAGCGAAGCGAGGAATATGGACATGAATAATTCCATTGTTGTTGACGGGCGTATCAAAGCGCGTAACGAGGTAACGCTCTACTCAAAAGTTCAGGGAATCGTGCTGAAAAAATATAAAAAAGCAGGCGACGCCGTAAGCAAAGGAATGGTTATTGCACAGGTAGAAAACAGCGTGGCAGGAGAATTATTGGGATTAGCCGAACAGAATCTGGCTAATGCGGCAAAAGACGTGGAGCGTTATAAAAAACTGGCCGAAGCGGGAGCCGTTACCCAGCGCGAATACGAAGCCATACTCGTAACCTGCCGCGAAGCGCAACGCAACGTAACCGAACTGAAAGAGCTGTTAGCCAACACCACTCTCGTATCGCCGATAAACGGCATACTGGAAACCGATTATTTTGAAGAAGGCACACTGCTCGGCATCGGCGCTCAGGTGGCGGATTTCATTGACCCCTCAGGTTTGAAACTGGTGGTAAACCTTACCGAAAAGGAAGTGTATAAAATCAAAAAAGGCGATAAAGCGACCGTAAGCTGCGACATATTGCCCGACGAAGAATTTACGGGAACAGTAGATGTTATCGGCTCGAAAGGAAACGACCGGTTAAGCTACCCGGCAGAAATTCTGATTTCGAGCAAAAATACCGACCGGCTAAAGCCGGGCATATACGCATCCGCCAATTTCATCCCAAACGGCAGAACAACGGACAACTCTCTTGTAGTGAATCGCAAAGCAATTATAGAAAGTTTAAAAACGCCGGAAGTTTACGTGGTGAAAGACAACAAAGCCGTCAAACAAAAAATCTTTATCGGAAAGATTTTCGACAACTTTGTGGAAGTTACGAGCGGATTGAACCCCGGCGATGCAGTTGTCGTTGCGGGGCAAATCAATTTAACGGACGGCAAGCCGGTCGAAATCATAAAATAAAACAGGTATGAATCTGTTAAAGTTAATATTAAAACGCCCGACCATTGTTGCCGTAATGTTTATCATACTGGTGGGGTTTGGTCTGATTTCTTATTCCAAACTAAATCAGGAACTGTTTCCTCAGATGGAAATGTCGACTCTCACTGTTACTGCCGTCTATCCCGGAGCAGGTCCTTCGGAAGTGGAAAGTTCCGTATCGCGGAAGATAGAAGACGCGGTGGCTTCGCTGGAAAATATTGACAACATCAATACCACGTCAATGGAAGGCTTTTCGTACATCATCGCCGAATTTAAAGAGGGAACGGATATGGATATAATCGCGCAAAAGGCGCAGCGCAAGGTGAATGCCATACGTGGCGAATTGCCTGAAACGGCGATGGAACCGTCGGTCGATATTTTCGACATGAATGAAATGGCGATTATGAACCTGAGCGTTACGGCAAATGTGGATGAGACAGCACTGTATGACCTGGTTGAAAATGAAATTCGGCCGCTAATCGAACGTATTCCCGGAATCGCCCGAATCGGTCTTGCCGGCGGACGTGAAAGGGAAATACAGGTCAATGTGGACGAAGGGAGGCTGGCTGTTTACGGACTTACCATATCCGAAGTATCGAACGTGCTGATGGCGTCGAACACGGATTTCCCCGGCGGGAAAATAAATGACGGGGACAAGCAGATACTTGTGCGCTTGTCGGGGAAATATCAATCGACAGACGATATCGCAAATACCGTCCTGAAATCGTTTCCCGACGGTTCCGCAATAAAAGTATCCGATGTGGCATTCGTAACGGACGGGCAAAAAGACGTTTCCTCCATTTTTCGTTTTAACGGCAAAAACGCTGTCGGCATATCCGTGCAGAAACAGCCTGACGCCAATGCGGTGAACGTCTCCGAAGCGGTAAAAACCGCCGTCGGGAAAATAGAAAAGCAGCACAGCAATATCAACCTTGCATTTCAGGTAGCTTACGATTCTTCCGACTTCACAGTTGCGGCAACCAATTCCGTGATTAAAGACCTGCTGATGGCAATTGTGTTTGTAGCCCTGTCCATGTTGCTGTTCCTGCACAGCTTCCGCAATTCGCTGATTGTAATGATTTCCATTCCTGCATCATTGATAGCCACTTTTGTGGTTATGTACCTGGCCGGCTGTACCTTCAATCTGATGACGTTAATGGCGTTGTCGCTGGTAATCGGTATTTTGGTGGACGACGCCATTGTGGTCATCGAAAACATTCATCGCCATCTGGAAATGGGCAAAAGCAAACGGGAGGCTTCCATCGACGGACTGAAAGAGATCGGCGGGTCGGTATTCTCGTTGACAATGGTGCTGGCAGTCGTATTTATCCCGGTTTCCATGACCGGAGGAATGATGGGTGGTTTTCTACGCCAGTTTTCAATTGTGGTCGCATCTTCGACGCTGGTCAGCCTGCTGGTGGCGGTAACCATTATTCCGCTTTTATCATCGCGTTACGGTAAATTGCAGGCGATAAACACTGAAAGCATCGTCGGAAAATTTGTTTTATGGTTCGAAAGCATGATATCCGGCTTTGCACTGCACATGAGAAACCTGCTGGTATGGTCGTTCAACCACAAGCTGATTGCATTCGGAGTTACGCTGCTTTTATTCGTGTCATCGCTGGGATTATTCACAGGCGGATTTATCGGAAGCGAATTTATGAATGCCGGAGATAAAGGCGAATTTTTCGTTTACTTGAAACTGCCCAAAGACGCTACCATTGAGCAAACCAATCAATTGACCCTTCAGGCAGAGGAAATATTGAAGCAAGACCCGCTCATCGTCGATTATTATTCCACAACAGGTACGGAGGAAAATGGAGCCGTACAGTCCCACAAGTCCGAAATACACGTAAAAATGGTTCCGTATGATATGCGCAACGTGCGTGAAGACGAACATGCACGGCAAACAAAGCTGTTGCTCCAAAGGCACATCGTCGGAGCAGAAATCACATCCGCGCCTTCGGCCATTTTTGGAGGAGCCGATGACGCACCGGTTCAATTCTATCTCATGGGAACGAATATGGACACTATTTTTTCTGCTTCCAGTACGATAGTGGAAGAATTGAGCGGGATAAAAGGACTTTCCGATTTGAAAGTTTCGGTAGAAGCCGGAAACCCCGAAATATCCATCAGGCTCAACCGCGAAAAGATGGCCCGGCTCGGCGTATCCCAATATGCTTTGGGAGAAGCGTTGAACAATGCTTTTACGGGTAATACCGACACGAAGTTCCGCGACAACGACCGCGAGTACGATATTGACGTCCGTCTGGATAAATTCGACCGTAAAGGCAAGGTCGATGTAGAAAACTTTTCCGTATCAAATGCTTCGGGAGAAAAGGTGAAGCTGAAGCAAATCGCTTCGATTGAAGACGGCGAAACCCCCTCGCGACTTGAACGCCACAACCGTATCACGTCGCTGCTTGTCAGCGCCCAGGTCACAGGACGTCCAAGCGGCGATGCAGGCGCGGATGTGAAAGCCGCCATCGAAAAACTTCATTTACCGCCAACCGTTACTGTCGAGTACGCAGGGGACATGAAGAATCAGGACGAAGGCTTTGGCGACTTGGGGTTGGCAATGACGATTTCTCTTGCGCTGGTATATCTTATTATGGTGCTGCTGTATAACAGCTATCTGCATCCGTTTGTCGTTCTGGTTTCCATACCGCTTGCCGTTATCGGCGTGTCCTTTACATTAGGATTAACGATGTCGTCGCTCAGCATTATTTCCATGATAGGGATGATCATCCTCATCGGTTTGGTTACCCGAAATGCCATTCTGGTCGTCGACTTCACCAATCAACAGCGAGAAAAAGGCGTTACCGTCAAAGAAGCCTTACTGCAAGCCACACAGCAGCGATTTCGCCCTGTCTTAATGACAACCATTGCAACCATTGTCGGCATGTTGCCCATAGCCCTTGCCAAAGGCGCGGGAGCCGAATGGAAAAACAGCATGGGTTGGGTGCTTATCGGCGGTCTGACAAGTTCGATGCTATTGACGCTGGTCATCGTTCCGCTGGTATATTACCTGATGGATAAGGCGTCAATGAAATTCGGCAGGAATAAGAAAACTACTGTCGGCATTGAAGATAAGTGAGGATATTCAATGAAAGCGTTTTTGAAAAAACAATGCAGTCTGTTCAGGAAGATATTCAATCAACAGATATGGACGGCTTACAGGAGGCTTTGAACTTCGTTACCGAACAGTCCCTGTTCCCTTCTTGCATGAAATTTACCCGCAACCGGATAAAAGAGTTAAAATCCCGTGAGGGGGATGATATATTACAATATTACCTCCTGTTCAAATTACTTCACAAAAGATAATCCCGAAATGTCCGTTAGCATTAATTCATTTTAGAAATGCTGTTTTGAACAGAATTAATGCATTGTTCTCGATTGATTAACAGTATAATGCAAGTCTTATTTTCTAATGGCGTCCATTAGAACGAACACTCATTATCAGCTCGTTATATCCTAATGGACATTTTGGGATGATTTTGTAGAATGGGGCTATAACCGGTTGCTTCTTTTTTTTACATGGTTTCCAAATTGTTGAAACTGCGCAAAGATACGGTAACTAAGTGAGATATATACACGTTTATTTTAAAAATAAGAAAAAAACCAACCGGCATGTTGTACATTCAAAAATAAGCATAACTTCGCAGTTGGTTTTAGAAAGGCCTTGCAGTATGAATATAGAAAAAGCAAATAGAACCAACCGTCTGTTGCAGAACTATCCCGGCAAGTTACGCGCATGAAACCGGAGAACAAAGACAGTCTGATAACCGCCGTCCTTCGCGCATCAATCGACATGCCGCCAAGTCATGAGCCTGATTACGTAACAGTTGCATGAACGACCCGGCCAAGCCGGGCTAAAATCACATTGCCGGCGCTCAACGCTTATTATACATATCGGCCGGCTATTTTATTTTTTTTGAAAAAGTATGTAGCATAAGCAGCTATGTACTCGGCGTGAGTCCGTTTAACCAGCTCGCCGTCGAAGCCTGTAAGAAGAACATGTTTGCGCTCCTCTGAATAAGCCCGGTCATGAATCGGGGAAAGCGAAGCGATAAAAGCAAAACTGTAAATTTCCTGTCTTTTTTGTTGCAGGTAAAAAATAATTCATTACATTTGCATCGTCGTTAGGGGTGTTCTTCCTGTCGGAAGGGCTGAGATTAAACCCTCGAACCTGATATGTTGTAATTGACATCGTAGGAAAACGGTCATGAGGGAGACCTCATCTTTTAATAAATTTAAATATGTCCGGCCGTTTCGTACTTGTGCGAAGCGGCTTTTTATTAGAATGAGAAATGTAACATAAAACCGGAGCTGCTTTTTTTTACGAAGCGAAGCAGAGGAGCTCCGGTGCCGCCGGGATAAAATGAAGTGGAGAGGAATTATAATTTTGACAGCAATTTATGAACAAGCATTATAAACGAGTGTTGACAATAGCCGGCAGCGACCCGAGCGGGGGCGCCGGCATCCAGGCCGACCTGAAAACATTTTCGGCATGTGGCTGCTTTGGGACATCGGCTATCGTGGCCGTTGTCGATGAAAATACGGTCGGCGTGACGGCCGTTCATCCCATTCCCGTCGATTTCGTTGCGGGACAGATAACATCCGTACTTGACGATATCGGGACAAATGCCGTGAAAATAGGTATGCTCCATTCGTCGGAACTGATAAGAACCGTAAAAGAAACCCTTTCGGCATATGAAATTAAAAATATCGTATTAGACCCTGTTATGGTTGCCACATCGGGCGATAAACTGCTGCAGGACGAAGCCATCGGAACACTGAAAAACGAACTTGTACCGTTTGCACGCGTTATCACCCCGAACTTGCCGGAAGCGGAAGTCCTCGCAGGACGTAAGATAAACGGGCAGCACGATTTCCGGCATGTGATAAAGGAACTGTCGGCGGGTCGCAGCGTGTCGGTTTTACTGAAAGCAGGCCACCTGAAAGGAGAAACGCTGACGGACGTGTTTTACAACGCCGAAACGGACGAGATGACGGAACTTACATCCAAACGCATACATACAAAAAACACACACGGTACGGGCTGTACGTTTTCATCCGCTATCGCTGCATTCCTGGCGCACGACATGTCGCTTAACGACGCCGTCCGCCGTGCAAAAGATTACATGGAATCGGCTATCGCCGCAGGTGCGGAATATGAAATCGGCAAGGGCAACGGCCCTGTTCACCACTTTTTTAATTTCTGGAAATGAGCGGGAATAGTCTCTGTTTCTTAATTAACATGGATGATGTATGAAAATAAAACTGAATGATAAATTGTATGAACTGACTGACGGAACGACGTTAGACATGTTTATGGAACGTCTGGACATACCGCTTCAGGGCATTGCCGTTGCGGTTGATTATGAAGTTGTCCCTAAAAGCCGGTGGCATGAGACCGTGCTGGAAGACAACATGGAACTGATGATGATACATGCCGTTTCGGGAGGCTGAGAGATGGTACGCATTTATGCTATTTATCGTTACTGCAACGAAAAAACGCTTCATGAATGAAACTGATTGTCATTACAACCGAAGACTTCTTCGACCGTGAGACGGAAGCGGTTCACAGGCTCTTTGAAAACGGAATGGAACTTTTGCATGTCCGTAAGCCTCGTGCGTCGTTTGCAGAGACGGAACGTTTTGTGAAGCAGATCGATGCCGCCTTCCATCCGCAGATTGTCGTTCATGATCATTACGAACTGACAAGTCTGTTCGGCTTGAAAGGGATACATTTAAATCGCCGGTGGCGGCATCCCGGTAATCACAATTTTTACGGCGGATATAATCCCTGTATTTTCAACGCTTTTTGCGGCAAGCACCCGTCCGACGGCGACGGTGGCGACGGCAATAACGTCAGCGATGGTAACGAACGTTATCCTGCCAATCCGAATATCGGCTGCAACCGCCGTTTATCAACAAGCATTTCGTGCCATTCTTTTGAGGAGATCACAGCAGCCCGGACAGCGTTTGACTATATGTTTCTGAGTCCTGTTTTTGACAGTATATCCAAAATCGGTTATAAACATGGATATACGCCGGAACAGTTGAACGATGCGAGGGACAAGGGCGTCATAAACCGTCGTGTAATAGCTTTGGGAGGTATTCGTGCAGAACGGATATCTATGGTTCGCCGCCATGGTTTCGGAGGCGTTGCCGTATTGGGATCATTATGGGCGGAATCGGCTGCCGACGGAAACATAGACGGATTGCTGGAGCGTTTCCACGAGTTGAAGAAGAAATGTGCTGAAGACGATGACACATGTAATAATAATAAAATGGTTTACGGAAAAACAGGAACGGACAGACCCGGATTAAATGCGGACGAATACGGACTGAGAGCGGACGGATCAGGGTTTGCAATGGACGGATTGTTGTTTATAACACACCGGACGGACCGATATGACTACCTCCGCTCTGTTGAAATCGCTCTTGAAGGGGGTTGCCGGCGAATACAACTCCGCATGAAGGATGCTCCGCCCGGAGACGTAGAAAAAGTCGCACGCTGTGCGAAAATTCTTTGCGACAAATATAAAGCGGCACTGTATATAGATGATTATGTCGAAATATGCCGCAGGGTTGATGCTACGGGCGTGCATCTGGGAAAATCGGATATGCCGCCGCCCGAAGCGCGTATGATACTGGGCGATAAGAAGTACGTCGTAGGAGGTACGGCAAATACGTTTGAAGATATATGCGCGTTATACCGGCAAGGGGTGGATTATATCGGTTTGGGGCCGTTCCGTTTTACGACAACGAAGAAAAACCTTAGTCCGGTTCTGGGTTTGGACGGTTATCGCGTCATCGTAAAGCGTTGCAGGGATAACGGCATATTTTTGCCTATAATGGCAATTGGAGGAATCACAATTGATGATATTCCCGGCATCATGCGAACGGGAGTGTCGGGCATTGCCCTTTCCTCGGCCATTCTAAAGGCGGAAAATCCGGCAGAAGAAACAGGGAGAATCATTGAATTAATAGTTAGCTTGATGCCGCCGCGAGCGCATTACGACAGGACGATGGCGAAATAAAACAGGGAGGAGGAGAATCATTCTCCGAATTAGCAGCTGACGGCCGGCGGCTGTTGGGAAAAAGAAGTATTTTAAGTGATACGAAATAAACGGAATATAACAGTCTCGCCGGCGTGATTTCACGCTAACGCTTGCAGGATACGACACACAAGGAACGATGCTGCAGAGTATAAATGGCATCACTAAACGAAAAATCAGACGTGAATATCCCGAAATTTCCAGGCACGTACGAACGATGAAAAAAATTACAGAAGAAAGATAAAAACGAAAAAGTTAAAAATAAAACAGTATGAAGAAATTAGTAATAGCCGGGCAGGAATTTCGTTCGCGCCTTTTCCTGGGGACAGGAAAATTCAGCTCGAACGATATTATGAGCCGTGCAATCGAAGCGTCGCAGACAGAGATGGTAACGGTAGCGATGAAAAGGCTTGACATGAATAATAAAGAAGATGATATGCTGATGCATATCAAAAAGCCGGGAGGCGGTATACGGCTGCTGCCAAACACATCCGGTGTTCGCAATGCAAAAGAGGCGGTTTTCGCGGCAAAGCTGGCGCGTGAGGCTTTTGAAACAAACTGGTTGAAACTTGAGATTCATCCCGATCCGCGCTACCTCCTGCCCGACCCGGTCGAAACGCTAAAAGCGACTGAAGAATTAGCCCAACTCGGATTCGTCGTCCTGCCCTATATCCAAGCCGACCCCGTCCTGTGCAAACGCCTGGAAGAAGCAGGAGCCGCCACCGTGATGCCGCTCGGATCCCCAATAGGTACAAACAAAGGCTTACGGACACGCGACCTGCTCGAAATTATCATCGAACAAAGCAACATCCCCGTGGTCGTCGACGCCGGCCTCGGCGTACCATCCCATGCCGCCGAAGCAATGGAACTGGGCGCAGACGCCGTACTGGTCAACACCGCCATCGCCGTTGCCGGCGATCCCGTCGCCATGGCAACGGCCTTCCGCCTGGCAACGGAAAGCGGACGCATCGCTTTTGAAGCGCAACCGGCAAATCCAATAGACACGGCAGAAGCAAGCAGCCCGCTCACATCTTTTTTAGACGAAGGGAAAGCGTCGGACGCAGATAAAATGCTCATGGGCAAGAAACGCACACGGGATATTGAAAAAAACAGGAATTGATAAACCAAAATAAAGTTATAAGTATGAAAAGCAATTACATGCAAATATCCTATCCCGCTTCACGGAAGATCTATATCAGGGGCAAAATTCACGACATCAAAGTCGGGATGCGCCAAATATCCCTGTTAGACACCATTTCTGTTGAAAACGGCATACGACGGGAAGAAAAAAACGACCCGGTCGTTGTTTACGACACGAGCGGCGCATATTCGGACGACAGCGGCGCACCGGTCGACATCCGCAAAGGCCTGCCACGTTTGCGTGAACCATGGATCAAACAGCGGCACGATACCGAAAAATTACCGTCCTTTTCGTCCGCCTGTTGCCGCGAACGCCCCGCCGACACCACAATCGCCGCGAACGCCGCTACCGGAGGAGAGAGGAATGACAGCCGTTCCGACGCCATTCGTTTCCCGCAGACAAACCTCCCACGGCGTGCAGCCAAAGGCAAGAACATCACGCAAATGTACTAGGCCCGTCAGGGAATCATCACGCCCGAAATGGAATACGTGGCCATCCGCGAAAACCAGCAAAACGAAGCGCTGGAGATAACGACCCACATCACGCCCGAATCCGTCCGCGAAGAAGTTGCCGCCGGCAGGGCCGTCATACCGGCAAACATCAACCATCCCGAAGCCGAGCCGATGATTATCGGCACACGTTTCCTGGTAAAAATAAACACGAACATAGGCAACTCCGCCCTCTCGTCGGGAGGGATCGACGAAGAAGTCGAAAAAGCCGTCTGGAGCTGCAAATGGGGAGGCGATACACTGATGGATCTGTCGACCGGTGACAATATCCGCGAAACGCGCGAATGGATCATCCGCAACACGCCCGTACCCGTAGGCACAGTGCCGATATACCAGGCGCTGGAAAAAACGAACGGGAATATCGCAGACCTCAACTGGGACATCTATCGCGACACACTCATCGAACAATGCGAGCAGGGCGTCGATTACTTCACCATCCACGCCGGACTGCTGCGGGCACACCTGCCACTCGTACGGCGACGCACGGCAGGCATCGTCTCGCGCGGCGGCTCGATCATCGCCAACTGGATGACGCAGCAGCGACAGCGGCGACGGCCGGAGGAGCAGGAAAATTTCCTCTACACACGTTTCGAGGATATATGTGAGATACTAAAACAGTACGACACGGCAGTTTCGCTTGGCGACGGCCTGCGACCGGGCGCCATCGACGACGCGAACGACGACGCCCAGTTAGCCGAACTCTCCGTTCTCGGCAGGCTTACCCGCATGGCCTGGGAACATCACGTCCAGGTACTGGTCGAAGGCCCGGGACACGTGCCGATGCACATGATAAAAGCCAACGTCGACGAACAGCAGCGACACTGCCACGGAGCTCCCTTCTACACGCTCGGCCCGCTGACAACGGACATAGCCCCCGGCTACGACCATATAACGTCGGCCATCGGCGCCGCGCAGATAGCACGGGACGGGACGGCGATGATCTGCTGCGTCACCCCAAAAGAACACCTCGGACTGCCCGACAGGGACGACGTCCGTGCCGGCGTCATCGCCTACAAGATAGCCGCCCATGCCGCCGATCTGGCAAAAGGCCACCCCGGATCCCACGTCCGCGACAGCGCTCTGAGCAAAGCACGCTTCGATTTCCGCTGGAAAGACCAGTTCAGCCTCGCCCTCGACCCCGAAAAAGCCCGCGAATACTACCAGGCTGGCAGGCTGGACGACGAGAGCCGCCACTGTACGATGTGCGGCCCGCATTTCTGCGCAATGAAACTGACGAAAGAAATGAACAACTGCATAAATCCGTGACAAGAAATGAACTTCCGTGACCTGATAGACAATTACCGTTGGGACGACGTCCGCGACAGGATACTGTCGCAAACGCCCGACGACGTGAAGACAGCCATGCAAAAAAGCCGCCCGCCGTCCGTCGACGATTTCATGGCCCTCATATCCCCCGCCGCCGAAACCTGCATCGAACAGATGGCCGCCCTGAGCCGCCACTATACCCGCCGGCGCTTCGGGAATACGATACAGTTTTACCTGCCCCTGTACCTGACCAATTCGTGCATCAACCACTGCATCTACTGCGGCTTCAACCGCAGGAACGACATCCGCCGCATCATCCTCACCGACGACCAGATACTCCGTGAAGCGGAAGCAATCAGGAAGATGGGCAAATTCCGCCACATCCTGCTCGTAACGGGCGAAAATCCGCGCGAGGCCGGCGTCGACTACATAGAAAACGCCATTCGGCTGGTAAAACCGTATTTCCCGTCGGTCTCCGTCGAAGTGCAGCCGCTGGCGGAAGACGAGTACCGTCGCCTGTCGGAAGCCGGTATGAACGCCGTCTACTGCTACCAGGAGACGTACCGCAGGGAACGCTATAAAACCTATCACCCGAAAGGGATGAAATCAAAATTCGACTGGCGACTGGACGGCTTCGAACGGATGGGACGGGCCGGCGTCCGCAAAATCGGACTTGGCGTGCTGATCGGACTCGAAGACTGGCGTACGGATGCCACAATGATGGCCGCCCACCTCCGCTACCTGCAAAAAATGTACTGGCAGACCAGGTATTCGATCTCATTCCCACGTATGCGCCCGCATGAAGGCGAAACGTTCCGTCCCAACGTTGTGATGACTGACAGGCAACTGGCACAGCTCATCTTCGCCTTCCGCATCTTCGACCACGACGTTGAGCTCTCCCTGTCGACACGCGAAGACAGCCGCTTCCGCGATCACATGGCCACGCTCGGCGTCACCTCGCTGAGCGCCGGCTCGAAAACCGACCCCGGCGGATATGCCGTTTACAGAAAGGAACTCGAACAGTTCGCCGTGAACGACGACCGTACCCCCGACGAAGTCCTGGACGCCATAAAAAAACAGGGCTACGAAGTCGTCTGGAAAGACTGGGATTTAAGCCTGCAATAACGTTCGGGCGGCAAGGCGCGGATCGTGCGACACTGCGTGGTATGATGATGCCTGCCGGGAGAGCGATTCCATCTTCCGGTAAGTGCCGGAATAAGAAGCAGAATGTTGTGCTCCTTCAACAGAACTTACAGTTTTGCTTTTATCGCTTTGCTTTCCGATTCATAGCCGGGCTTGTTCAGGAGCGCAAACATGTTCTTCTTGTAGGCTTCGACGCCGGGCTGGTTAAACGGGTTCACGCCGAGTACATAGCCGCTTATGCCACATGCTTTTTCGAAAAAATAAAATAGCTGGCCGATATAATAAGCGTTGAGCGCCGGCAATGTAATTTTAATATTGGGAACGCCGCCGTCGACGTGCGCCAGCTGCGTGCCGAGTTCCGCCATTTTATTAACTTCGTCGATGCGTTTGCCGGCAAGGTAATTCAGCCCGTCCAGATCAGTCTCGTCACCGGGCACCGCAAGCGTGTTGCCGGAGGTTTCCACGGAAATAACCGTTTCGAAAATAATGCGTTCGCCCTCCTGTATCCACTGTCCCATCGAATGGAGGTCGGTCGTGAAGTCGACGGATGCCGGGAAAATGCCTTTCCCGTCCTTTCCTTCACTCTCGCCGTACAGTTGTTTCCACCATTCGCCGATATAATGCATTTTGGGGTGGAAGTTCGCCAGGATTTCGATTTTCTTCCCGCTCTCATAAAGCGCATTACGGGTGGCGGCATAGATGGAAGCGATGTTTGCGGCAAACGGGACGCTTTCGTCCGTAGCCTTTTCCATATCGGCAGCGCCTTTCACTAATTCGCGAATATCAATACCGGCAACGGCTATCGGCAACAAACCTACCGGGGTAAGTACGGAAAAACGTCCGCCTACATTATCCGGGATAACAAACGTCTTATAACCTTCTTTATCAGCCAGCGTACGCAATGCGCCGCGCGCCTTATCCGTAACTGCTGCTATATAATCTTTGGCTTTTTCCTTCCCGGCGTTTTTTTCAAGCAGTTTTTTCAATATGCGGAACGCGAGTGCAGGCTCTGTGGTTGTCCCGGATTTGGAAATGTTAATGATCCCGAACACCGTATTTTTAAGCAAAGCCGACAACTCCGAAAGATAATCTTCGCCAATGTTATGACCTGCATATACGAGTATGGGATTTTCACGTTTCGTATGCAGCCAGTCAAAACTATTGTTTATTGCTTCAACCACCGCTTTTGTCCCGAGGTAACTGCCGCCTATGCCGATCACGACGACGATTTTACATTCGCGAAGTTTAGCCGCCGCCGCTTCAATATCTTCCATTTCCACCTCATTGACAGACGACGGGAGATGCAGCCAGCCAAGGTAATCACTGCCTTTACCTGTGCCTTTATGCAACATTTCCATTCCTCTGTTCACTCTGGCTTCAAAAGCATCCACCTGCGTTTTCGTTATCACGCCAAGTGTTTTGTCGATGTTTAAACTGATAGGTTTCATTTATTTATAATATTGATAATTAATAATATTCGCTGCAAGACTCATCCCCTCCTCCCTGCCTCTCCCCGAATCCGGGGGCATGGGACAGCCTGGTCTCCCCTGTTATTTGAAATTTTCGATAATATCCCTTATCTGCGCCGCCGGCGATTTACGCTCATAAAGAATGGCATATAATGCATTTAATATGGGCATATCCACTTTATACTGCAGTTCGTTTATCTCGTAAACGCATTTCGTTGCATAATAACCTTCGGCCACCATTCCAAGTTCTACTTTTGCCGCATTGACGCTGTTACCTTCTCCTATCATCTTGCCGAACATGCGGTTGCGGCTGAACGTAGAGTAGGACGTAACAAGCAAATCGCTGAGATAGGCGGCGGTTGTGATATCCCGTTTTACCGGATGCACCGCATTGAGGAAACGTATCATTTCGTCAAAGGCATTCGGGACATATACGGCCTGAAAATTATCGCCGTATTTCAGCCCGTTACACATTCCGGCAACAATCGCATAGATATTTTTCAGTACCGAAACATATTCAAGCCCCACCATATCGCGGCTGCAGGAACTGTTGAGGTAAGGGGTTTTAAAAACCTGCTCCGACAGTTTGCCGGCTTTCCTGATATCCCGACACACAAGCGTAATGTACGACAGATGCTCCATCGCGATTTCCTCCGCATGACAGGCGCCTGCTATCACGACAATATTATTGGGATTCACACCGTAGTATGTCGAAAAATAATCGTTCATAAGCATGTTCTCGTCCGGTACGATCCCTTTAATCGCCGATATGATATATTTGTTTTCAAGCGAGGCCGTCACCTTTTTGAGATGTTCCTTGATATAAGGCGAAGGAGTGGCGAAAATAAGTGTGTCGGAGTTTTCTATCACCCGGTTTATATCATCATAGAAACAGATACGGGATGTGTCGAACGTGATGCTTGACAAATATGCCGGATTATGTTTCATCCGCCTGAAATCTTCGATTCTGTCCGGACGGCGCATATACCAGTTTATCTCCGGTTGTGAATACATAACGATTTTCGCCAGGGCGGTAGCCCAGCTTCCACCGCCCATAACCGCTATATTTCCGGGAAAGCTTTTCATATGTTCCTATTTTACATTTACCGCCGCTTCCGTCGTCCAGGAATCCACTTCCTGCAATGAGGGCAATTCCAGTCCAAGGGTATATTTCTTATTCAGTTCAAACAGCGACTGCCGCACTGACTGGGGGTTTGCTCCTGCAAGCATGCCGGCCGTCGAATATCCGGCTTTCTGCAATGCGGGAATCCATTCTTCCGGCACGCCCAGAGGCAGATACTTTTCCGGCTTATCTTTTTGTGCGGTTTTTTCCGGACGCATCTGCGGGAAAAACAGGACTTCCTGTATGGATGTCTGTCCCGTCAGGAGCATCACAAAACGGTCGATCCCGATACCCATGCCGCTCGCAGGCGGCATGCCGTATTCAAGCGCCCGTACAAAATCGGTATCAATGAACATTGCCTCATCATCTCCTTTCTCACTCAGTCGCAACTGCTCCTGAAAACGTTCCATCTGGTCGACCGGGTCATTGAGCTCCGAATAAGCATTACACAACTCTTTCCCGTTGACGATCAGCTCAAAGCGCTCCGTCAGACCGGGATTGTGACGATGGCGTTTACAAAGCGGCGACATTTCAATCGGATAATCAATAATAAATGTCGGCTGTATATAATTAGCCTCACACTTCTCTCCGAATATTTCGTCAATGAGTTTGCCCTTGCCCGCCGTTTCGTCGGTCTCGATATTCAGCTGTCGGCAGACGTCCCGCAGCTGCGCTTCATCCATTCCGGCGATGTCGATGCCGGTATGCTCCCTGATCGCATCAATCATAGTGACACGCCTGAACGGCGTCTTAAAACCGACAGTTGTTCCGTCGTCGACAGTAACCTCGTTTGTGCCGTTCACATCAAGGCATACTTTTTCGATCATCTTTTCCGTGAAGTCCATCATCCATTTGTAATCCTTGTAGGCCACATAAATTTCCATGCACGTAAATTCGGGATTGTGCGTACGGTCCATGCCTTCGTTGCGGAAATTTTTAGAAAATTCGTAAACACCTTCAAAGCCTCCGACAATGAGGCGTTTCAGGTACAGTTCATTTGCAATACGCAGATACAGTGGGATATCAAGTGCATTATGATGAGTGATAAACGGGCGGGCGGCGGCGCCTCCGGGAATGGCCTGCAATATCGGCGTTTCGACCTCTACATATCCTTTGGAATTAAAATACGCCCTCATGGAAGCATAAACTTTCGTCCGTTTCAGGAATATATCCTTTGCTTCGTTGTTCACAACAAGGTCTACATATCGTTGACGATATCGCTGTTCGGGATCCGTAAACCCGTCGTACACGACGCCATCCTTCTCTTTCACGACAGGGAGCGGACGCAGAGATTTGGACAGCACCGTCAGTTCTTCCGCATGTACCGAAATCTCGCCCATCTGCGTACGGAACACATATCCTTTGATCCCGATAAAGTCGCCTATATCAAGCAATTTTTTAAAAACCACATTATAAAGTTCCTGGTTATTTTCGGAAGGACAAATATTATCCCGCGTGACATAAACCTGGATACGTCCCGTTGAATCCTGCAACTCCACGAACGAAGCCTTACCCATTATTCGGCGGCTCATGATACGCCCGGCAATCGTGACATACCGCTTTTCATCCCCATCTTTGAAATGTCCTTTTATCTCTCCCGAATATGCGTTCACCGGATATTCTGCTGCCGGATACGGGTCTATGCCTATACTGCGCAACTGTTCCAAACTTTTACGACGGATAATCTCCTGTTCGCTCAAATCTAATATATTCATAAATTAATCATTCAAATAACGCCGCAAAGATAGTACATGCGAAAAGGAATACAAAATAAGTTGACTTGTTTTTCCGTAAACAACGAATTTAAACGTTGCGGTTTATCGCAATTGATAACGAGCTTGCTAAAAGGGCGCTTTCCGTCCGGGGAATCCCGAATATGCAATGCAAAAATTTACACTTTTTGACCTGCAAAATATTTTAACCAACAAAGTAGATTGCTTGCGGATTTAACCAAACTTGGCAAAAATGCCCCTCAAAACGGCAGAAAATCGGATTGTCAGTCGCGGTGGCAAAAATGCATTTGGCTGATAATAATTATATTATAAAAGTCGATCGAAAAAGTCGTTTGTAGACCCAGATAATATGTGGGTTAAACTTAAGCTTACCACCTCAAGGGCTAAAATAGTTTATTATTATTTTATTGTACTACAACTTCCACCCGCCTGTTCTTCTTCCGGCTTTCTCCGTTGGTGTCGGGTAGCAAGGGCTGTGTATCGCGTTTGGATGCTACGCCCAAAATGTGACTTTCGGCAATACCTTCCGACAGGTTGTGCTTCCTGCTGTTCCTTTGCCAAACGTCCGGCTTCCGATTGCTTAGGGGCTTGCGCTTCGGAGGCAGCTTTCTGTTTCGCTTCTTCACCGGCTTTGCGGCGGGCTTCTTCGGTACTGTTATCTGTCTGTATCGGAGGAATGTATGCCGACGTTTTTACATGCTGCCTTTGCCGAATGTCAGCCTCACTTTCAATCCTGCTGCCATTGGGAATACCTTATCGGTAAACGGTTGCGCTGTTCCGCTTTGCGTGTGCTGCGAATTCATTATATTGTTTACCGTAAAATCTTTCGGGTTGGCTATATTATAAGCAACGAGCTGATTGTTGTTATCTTCTTTACAGACATTATTCAATCCATAATCTATATATGCGCCGGCGTAGAGCGACAGCCCTTCTTTCAGTTTCCATTTCATGCCTGCTTCCGCAGAGGCAAAAAAAACGGTTTTGAATTTCAAACCGTCATCCGTATCTCTGCCTGTAAAAGTACCAAAGCCCATAAATTCCTGCGTAGTGTACTCGTA
>JAITBC010000412.1 GCA_031283785.1 Tannerella sp.
TGTACCTTGGCAATCGGGACAATGGAGTATGATTGTTATTTTCATTTTGCAAAAATACAACTTTTCTTCCTGATTGCCATCTTTTTATGACAGCATACTTTTTACATCACCACCCAAAAATTATCCGTCAGTTCAATGTAAACTTCTTAATATCAAAAAACTTAAAGATAATAATCCCCTGAAACACAAACAGGGGATTAAAAGGTTGAGAGAATACTTTAATCTGTAATTAACCGTACTCGACATTACTTGAACTTTCTTTCCATTCCGCTCAACTTTTCGGCAAGCATATCCATATCGCTGCCTATCTTGCTGTTAATCACTCTGGCGTAAATCTGTGTCGTCTTGATGCTCGTGTGTCCGAGCATTTCGGGAAATATCAGAGGCGAATCGGTCAATGAGCGATTTGATATGTATATTTTTCATACCTTCGCCGAATAATTTACGTAATATATGCCGAATCCAATCTCCTGTTATATACGAATGAATAAGGATGATTCTGCCGAATCAGGAAGTAGAAACACGCCAAATTCGGAAGTGAAAGTTTGCCAAATTCAGAAGTTATCCGTATTTTTGCCATAAAAACAATGCAATATGGAAAGAATGTACTATTTGTCGCGAGTTTGCGATCTGGAACTGCAAAAAGCGCTTGACACCATGGGCGCCGTCCTTATCGAAGGCGCTAAATGGTGCGGGAAAACGAGTACAGCGAGCCATGTGGCCCAAAGTACGCTGTTTATGCAAGACCCCGACAATGCCCATTCCTATCGCCTTATGGCAGATACGAAACCTTCGTTATTGCTCCGGGGCGACAATCCGCGCCTGATTGACGAATGGCAAATGGCGCCGGTACTTTGGGACGCTGTTCGTTTTGAAGTGGATAAACGGGCGAAAACCGGACAGTTCATCCTTACCGGTTCAGCCGTACCCGACGACAATGTTACGGCACATACCGGTACGGGGCGTTTTGGCAGAATATTAATGCGTCCCATGAGTTTGTACGAATCAAAAGAATCGAACGGGACGGTTTCGTTATCGGATTTGTTTGCCGGGGAGCACGATATAGAAAGCAAATCCGATTTGAGTATCGAACAAATAGCGTTTGCGCTATGTCGGGGCGGATGGCCTGCTTCAATCAACAAATCCGACAGTGCGGCATTACGAATGTCGGTTGATTATATAGAGGCAATCATTCATCAGGATATTTCACGGGTAGACGGCGTTGAAAAAAATCCCTACAGGGTGCGGTTGCTTCTACGGTCTATCGCACGGAACATTGCCACGCAAGCATCTGTTCAAACGCTGTTGAATGATGTGGAGGCTACGGAAACAAGCATTTCCGACAAAACCATTGCCGTATATCTGAATGCGTTGAGGCGAATTTTTGTTATTGAGCCAATGCCGGCCTGGTCGCCTTCGGTACGGTCGAAAACGGCCATTCGGACTTCGCCCACACATCATTTTGTCGATCCCTCCATTGCTACGGCAGTAATGAGAATGAATACCGGAAGCGTATTAAACGACTTTGAGTATTTTGGCTTTTTATTTGAATCGCTTTGTGTGCGCGACGTTCGCATTTATGCGCAGTACAACGATGGCGATGTGTTACATTACTTAGATAAAAACGGACTGGAAGCCGACATGATCGTACAGTTACACGACGGCCGCTGGGGCGCCATCGAAGTAAAATTGGGCAATAAACAGATAGAAGAAGCTGCCGGAAATTTGCTCAAACTGAAAAACAAAGTGGACACCGCTAAAATGAAAGAACCGTCCTTTCTGATGGTTTTGACCGGCGGTACATTTGCATTCAAACGGAAAGACGGAATATTAGTCGTTCCCGCAGGACTTTTGTTTTTACTTGTTGTCCGTTTGGCATACGCCCGCCGTCCCTGGGTTACTGCCCAATATAAATCCAAATGACTTATCAGATGGATGCGGATTAATGCCGCCAGGGTTGAAAAGGCCTTCTTCGTTTGCGATAAATGACGGATTACAGTCAGCAGTAAATGGGCTATCAGGGTGCATCATATTTGCGTTTTTATACCGTTTTCGCTGTCGGAATAGAAAAAATGCAGTTGGAAGTTCTGTTTCAATTTTTTGAAAACAAGCTCTATCGTCCATCGATGACACTCCCTTCACCCGGCTGACCGACTAAATGTTTTTGACTGTCTTTGCCCATAAATTGTGATTTTTATTGTGTGCAACAACAAAATTACAACTTTTAGGGCGACCTGCAAGGGGAGCCCTTTTTATCAATGAATTTTTAGTCGGTCAGTAGTGTTCTTGATTATTAAGTCGGCCTGTATTCCGATTTATTCAAAATATCCTGCGCGTCATTGTTTCTCATTAATTCTTCACAGGATGATTTTGTACGTTTCATATACTTTTCCACGATTCGGTATCCGATGAAATATCCGAGGTCTCCCGGCGCCTCTCCGGAGATAAATGTGGCGGGGGACGAACGGAAATATTTTGAGGTAGTCGCAATATCCGGAGTATACAGGTGTTTGCGTTCTATCATTGCAGTCCACAATGCCGCTTCGTATTCCAGACACCATTTGTATTCATCGTCGGTCAATGACATTATATTACGATAATCAAAGTCTTTTCCTAATTGTGTTAGTATGTGAATGATTTTCCCCTCATATATCATCCTTTCCAATAATACGTTATCTTTTCCCTGATAAGGGTATTCGGATTTCAGCCATGCCTTCAGGCAATCTTTTGCCACACGTCCGGGAATCATACTTTTTAGCTGCCAGGCATAAAAAAAATCTTTGTACAGCGGATAATCGTAACCCAGGTATTTATCCATCGAGCAAGACAGCAAACTGTCTGCCACAATTACATTTTGTCGCAGTCCCGATACATGCGTATACACAACCGGAATCTGCATGTACGGGAACAGTTGCCGCATCTGCCTGAAGCCATAGGCGAGTTCGTCCGTTATTACGGCCATTTCCGGTGAATTATCCGAAAAATATTCAACCGTATTTTCATATAACGCATGAAGTGTAGGCTCGGAATAATAATTTATCAGATCATCAAAAAAAACGGAAGAATCGGTATAATTTCCATTAAACAACGTTTTCCCCAGTATATTCAGCATTTTAGGATATGTGTCTTTGATTTGTGCCCGGATAACCGAATCATCCGAATCAATCCATTGCAAAAGCGCCATGTCAAAACGGTTGATATTTAACGCATCAGCGGCGTCAATCATACCTGATGATTGGCGATGACAACCGTAAAATGTGAATAGTACCGAAAAAATCGATAACCCCGTAAACCTTAATCTCATTTACACCGCCTTCTTTCCGTTTTTTTACTGCAAGTTATATTTTAATCATCAAAAGACAAATATACATTTGTCTTATCCCGGTCATAGGTAACTTTACTGATGTCAAGCGGATAAATCATATTGGCCGTCTGAGGAGTTTCACTATTTTCCGGTTTCTGAATGTTCGGATTCCTTAGCGAACTTTTCATACCGATATAGATGGTAAGAGGCTCTTTATTCCCGTTACAAACAAGTTTGTTCAGTTTTCTGTTGTACCGAATTTCGAGTTCTATCAAATTGTTGTTACTGCAATCAAGGCTCTCCAGATTTTCGAATTTCTCTATTCCGTCCAAATTTTCGATATTCATACCGGAACAGTTAAGTTCTTTTACCGATTTAGCCTCCGACAAAGAGATGTTACCGTCTCCGTTTTTGTCAAAATTCTCCAACAGGTACGATTTAAAATTGGCATCAGATATTTCTACTATCATTTTGCTGTATTTGTCGGCACAGCCGGAAAATAGAAATACCGTTGAACATACGCTTAAAGATAAAATAATTTTCTTCATAACTCAATCATTATTTGATAAATATTTGTGCAAAGGTACATAATTGTCCGAATTATCCAAATTCATGATTATGTTAATCAATATAAGTTTCCAGAAACTCGCAATCCTGTCCGGTTTCTATAACCACATGTTCCGTATCGGCGGGGATCAGGATCGTTTGTCCCTGACGTACGTGTAACGTGTTGTTTTTGTTGTCTTTAATAACTGTTTCGCCTTTCATGCAGATATATATGACAAATGAATCGAGCGAAGTATAATCACGGTTCATCGTTTTGTTCAATTTTAAAAGATTCGTCGTGAAATATTTGCACCGTACAAGTTCGACGGCGTCGTTTTCACGGGGCATATATTGTGTCCTGTAATCGGGATAGAGCGTATAATCAATCGCATCTTTAGCCTGTTGGGTATGGAGTTCGCGTTCGTTGCCATTGGCGTCTTTCCGGTTATAGTCGTATATGCGGTATGTTATGTCGCTTGTTTGTTGTATTTCCGCGATGAAACATCCCGCCCCGATAGCATGTACGCGTCCGGCAGGTAAAAAGAAGACGTCGCCCTGTTTCACATGATAACGTTTAAGCACGTCCATGATGCTGTTATCCTCCACGTGGCGTACATATTCGTCCGCATCGATTTGTCGGGAAAAACCGCTAAAGAGCACGGCATCAGGCATTGCCTTCACGACATACCACATTTCCGTTTTCCCGAACGACTGGTGGCGTCTGCCGGCAAGTTCATCGTCCGGATGAACCTGTACGGACAGATTATCGCGAGCATCTATGAATTTTATAAGCAAAGGGAACATATTCCCACCGTATTGTTGCTGCGTTTTTGATCCAAGAAGCTGGACGCCGTATTCTTTTATTAAATCATCAATCGTTTTTCCTTTCAGCTTACCGTTTGCTACAACGGAAAAATTCTGTTTTACGTGCGAAAGCTCCCAACTTTCGCCAATCTTCCCCGAACCGGAAAAACGGTCGTCCGTCTCTGCACCGGAAAGAAGGCCTTTATAAGATAAAATGTCCGTTCCTCCCCATATTATTTCTTTAAAGACAGGGTTAAATGTAAGTGGATAAAGCATAGTTTTATATTGTATGTATTATTGCAGGTCATTCATCTTTCTTAAAACAATCGCCGAACGTGCCGGGAGATAAAGTTTTAACCATCCCTTACTGTCTCGTTCGTACAATTTGTCATGTTGGGTAAAATATTCAACCGAATCGTCATTCAGGCCGTTTCCTCCGAATTGTTTGTTGTCGGTGTTAAGCGTCACTTTATATTTTCCTTCTGGCACAAGAAAACCATATCCGGTAAATGATTTCACCGGGCTAAAATTGAAAACGAATATTAAATCATCCCTCATGTATGCAAGTATCTGATCTTTGTCGTTATCCCATACCTTATGTATGGCTGTCGCCTGAAAATCTTTTACGCTGCATATTACCTTAAGCATCTCACGGTCAAAATCGCCAAGGTAATGATATTTCAAGTTCGGGTCGTCAAAAAGATTCCACTGGCGGCGGGCGTATTTATACGACCATCCGTTGCCCTGACGCGGAAAATCAATCCATTCGGGATGGCCGAATTCATTACCCATGAAATTCAGGTATCCTCCGTTTATGGTCGAAACGGTGACAAGGCGTATCATCTTATGCAATGCCATTCCCCGTTCCACGTTGAAATTATGATCGTCCACCTTCATATGCCAATACATATCCGCATCCATCAACCGGAATATAATGGTTTTATCGCCTACCAATGCCTGGTCGTGACTTTCTGTATAGCTGATTGTACTCTCTTCTTTCCGGCGGTTGGTAGTCTCCCACCATATTGCCGACGGATACCAGTCTTCATCCTTTTTTTCTTTCAACGTTTTTATCCAGAAATCAGGGATGTTCATCGCCATCCTGTAGTCGAAGCCATAACCTCCGTCTTCGAATTTTGACGCAAGTCCGGGCATCCCGCTTACTTCTTCCGCAATAGTGACGGCGTGCGGATTAACTTCATGAATGAGTTTGTTTGCCAAAGTAATGTATGTTATCGCGTCGCCGTCCTGACGGCCGTTGTAATAATCGCCGTAATTAGTGAAATTTTCACCCAGTCCGTGGCTGTAATACAGCATGGATGTCACACCGTCGAACCGGAATCCGTCAAATCGATATTCTTCCAGCCAAAATTTACAGTTTGATAAAAGGAAATGCAATACTTCGTTTTTACCATAATCAAAACAAAGCGAATCCCATGCCGGATGTTCCCGGCGTATACTTGCATGAAAATACTGATAGACCGAACCGTCGAAACGTCCCAGCCCTTCCGCTTCGTTTTTTACGGCATGGCTGTGTACGATGTCCATTATCACCGCAACACCCATGCTGTGTGCATCATCTATGAGGCATTTCAGTTCGTCGGGCGTCCCGAAACGCGACGAAGCGGCGAAAAAACTGCTTACATGATATCCGAACGAGCCGTAGTAGGGATGTTCCTGTATCGCCATAATCTGAATGGCATTGTACCCGTCGTCCGCTATTCTCGGAAGGATATTTTTACGGAATTCTTCGTATGTGCCTGTTTTTTCTTCCTGTGATGACATCCCGATATGACATTCGTAAACTAACAAGGGCGACCTCTCCGGCTTAAAATCATTATTTTTAAATTTATAAGGATTTTCCGGATGCCACACTTGTGCGGAAAATATTTTTGTCTGTTCGTCTTGCACAACACGCCGACACCATGCCGGTATCCGTTCTCCGCAACCGCCATTCCACTCAACGAGCAACTTATACAAATCATTGTGATGCAGGGCGTCTTCGGGAAGTTGAATCTCCCAATTCCCGTTTTCTGTTTTTGTAAGTCTGTAACTTTCGTTTTTTTGCCAGTTATTAAACGTACCTGTCATATAAATAGCCGTTGCATTGGGCGCCCATTCACGAAAACACCAACCGTTGCCCCGGTGATGCAGTCCGAAGTACAGATAACCGGACGAAAATTCGGATAAAGAAAGAATCCCGTTTCGAACAAGCTCTTTTTCTTTTGCCACAACAGAATCATGGCGGCCTTCAATAGCGTTGCCATATGGTTCAAGCCATGGGTCGTTCTGTATTAATTTAAGCGTTCCTCCGCTCATTATATTTTCGTTTTAATCAATACGCTAATTCCAATTGACAAAAATACTTTTATATTTTAATATGACAATGTTTTCGGCAATTTTTCTTTGCGGAAAAAAGCAGAAAAGTTTTCAACATTTCATTTTTTTACTTATCTTTGTCTGCAAATCAGTACATTATTGATGTATGAAGATGAAGATAAAAAAGTTGAGTTTTTACATTATAATGATTCTTGTTTTCGGATCATTAATGTATCTGATTGCGCTGAAAGGATCTGCTCAACATCCTTATGGCGAGGGTCTTGATGTGCATGCGAAAACGCAAAATCCGGCCGACGGCTTTTTTCTATTCTCGCGTCTCATTCTTGAACATATTCAGTCGTCAACAGGCATTTTATTATTGCAGATAATCATTATACTGGCTACATGTCGCATCGTTGGGATTTTATTTAAAAAAATAGGGCAACCGACCGTTATCGGCGAGATTATGGCGGGGATAATTTTGGGGCCGTCCGTATTAGGTTATTTATTTCCGCAGGTATCATCTTTCATTTTCCCCGTAGAATCTTTTTCCAGCATAAAGATATTAAGCCAGTTCGGTCTGATTTTATTTATGTACACCATCGGAATGGATCTGGATTTGAGCGTCGTGCGCAAACGTTTTCAGGATACTATTCTCATCAGCCATGCGAGTACGATTGTCCCTTTTTTCCTGGGCATGGTAGTTGCCTATTTTATTTATGATAAATATGCTCACGTGGAGACGCCGTTTCTTTCGTTTGCACTTTTTATAGGAATCGCATTAAGCATCACGGCATTTCCGGTGCTTGCGCGAATCATTCAGGAACGCGGTATGACGAAGACCCATCTGGGCGCCATCTCGTTGGCAAGCGCAGCTAACGGAGATATAACGGCCTGGTGCCTGCTTGCCGCCGTCGTGGCGTATGCTCAGGCCGGAACGATGAACAGCGTGATTTTCAATGTATTGTTTTCATTGGTTTACGTGGTCGTCATGTTGTATGTAATACGTCCGTTACTGCGTATTATCGGCGACTTGTATCATAATAAGGAAATCGTCGGCAAGTCGTTGGTCGCGTTCATGTTTTTTATCTTACTGGTCTCGTCGTATGTCACCGAGATTCTGGGCATACATGCTTTGTTCGGCGCTTTTGTCGCCGGTATCATTATGCCTGAGAATTTGAAGTTCCGTAAGATAATGAATGAAAAAGTAGAGGATGTTTCCTTAGCCCTGTTCCTGCCGTTATTTTTCGTTTACACCGGGTTGAGGACTGAAATAGGACTTATCAGCGGCAGTGATATGTGGTTGTTGTGCGGCATTTTTATCCTTACGGCGGTTGCCGGAAAGTTCGGTGGGACGATGATTGCCGCGCGGATCTCCAACGAAAGCTGGAAAAACAGCCTTTATATGGGCGCATTGATGAATACGCGTGGACTTATGGAGCTTGTCGTTTTATCTATCGGGCTGGAAATGAATATATTACCTCCGGCTGTCTTTGTCATGCTGGTATTGATGACCCTGGTAACAACATTCATGACAACGCCGTTGATTTCGTTCATAAATCTTTGTTTCCGTGCATCCGAACGGATTAAATTCAGCCGTGCGGAACGGCTTAAAACAAATACTTTCAAAGTGCTGTTGTCGTTTGGCCGGGCAAGTAACGGTCAAGTAATGCTGGACCTTGCACATCAGATGTTTTCGAAAAAACCGGAAAGACTTGAAGTCACCGCCCTTCATCTTACCGTAGGTTCGGATATAAACCCCTTACGTACGGAAGATTTTGAGAAAGTCAGCTTCGCACCGATCATGTACGAAGCAAACAAATTGAATATGTTGATAAAAACAAGGTACGATGTGTGCGATAATGCGGAACAGCATATATGTTCGATCGTTAACAGGGATGGCTTTGATTTTCTTCTTGTCGGCGCCGGCATATCGATGAGCGATCTTTCTACGGATGTCATCGCCCATAAGACATGGGAAAAAGTATTCCGAATGTTTAAAAAGAAAAATTCCGGGCAATTTTTCTTTTATCCCGGTTCTCTGATTAAGGATAAAACAAGAGTTTTCATTGAAAAAAGTAACTGCTCCGTAGGGATATTTGCCAACAGGGGTTTTATACGAGCCGAAAATATACTTGCAGTTTTTAATTCCGCAAAAGATCTGGTCTTGCTGGATTATGTGGCCAGCTTGCAAAAATCGACGCAAGGATTCGTGAAATTGATGAATCGTGTAAGCCCGACGTCCGGCGACAGCGAAACGGTAGCCGATGTTTTGTCCGAATACCTGTCGAAAGCTACGGAAACAGCAATCCCGTTTGAGAAAAATCTTACGGTCGACATCCTGAAAGAAGCGGATTTGATGCTGGTAAGTTACAATACCTGGCTGGCGCTCTCGAAAGAATGTGAGGACACTCTGCAGGATATGCCTTCGACATTTATCATACAGCATAAGGGCTGAAAATGGAGAGTGAACTGTACAACTATGCCCTCTTTGATTCGTTATCTGTTGAGAAATCAGTCAAGTATCCGGCTATATTGGGAAGAAACTGTGAATATCCTGCCGGGTGAGACGCGGGTTCGTATTATCGACAAACAGAGACGTACAGTCGTACGTCTCTGTTTGTCGATAACGATTACAATTACAATCAGGTGCGGAGATACGTTTCCCATCAACGTGGTTGCCTTGTATTCCTTGCCGATGGGCGGCACTTAACTGACTTAATAATTTTCCGCCCTTATTTCGAAATAAGCTTTCGGATGTGAACAGACCGGACAAAT
>JAITBC010000421.1 GCA_031283785.1 Tannerella sp.
AAACTTGGGCGTGGGGCTGTACTGCGCCATTAACGGCACGTTCAGCATCAGGGCGGAAGAGAATAATCCGACCTTGCCGATGATGATTTGTTTTTTATAATCTGTTTTCATCTTTATTCTTAAATATTTAATGTACATTTTTGATTACTTGATGTTGCAAATATACTCTGTCGGATATGATTCGGCAACAGTATATCTGTCTTAATTATGGTTTTAGAGAAGCTTTGGTGACGCCTGATTCATAACCCGGCAATACATATTTTGGTTTACCGCGATCGCCGGGATTCCATGCCGGTAATTTATCAAGTTCGTGTTGGAACTTTTTCCTTATAATTTCCACTTCTTCAGAACCTTTACCCGATTCAATCGGTTGTGTTTCTTCAGGATCGGCAACCAAATCATACAAACGCCCGTCATGATAGAGACGATAGTGATGATCGCGAAACGAACGTGCCGAAAGACGATTTACCCGTTCACTGTGTATCGGACTGTAATGCGAAAATATCCATTCCCTCGGATGGCTTTTTTCACCTTTCAATTGCGGCAGGAAGCTGTGTCCGTCCGTATCCCAGTCTGCCGGAATTTCGAGTCCGATAGCTTCGGCAATTGTAGGAAGTATGTCGGTAAAATCAATGAGATCGTCGGTCGTATGTTTCACTTTTCCGTTACCGAAACGGGCAATCAACGGTACGCGCACACCTCTGTCTAAGGTCTGACCTTTACCTCCTTTTATGACTGTCCCGTCTTTCATGGGAGTGTAAATCGCCTGTCCCGTACCGTTATCGCCTGTGAAAATAATTAAGGTATTATCGTACAGGCCTTCTTTTTTTAATTTCTCGATTAATTGTCCGACAATTTTGTCCGTATACGCTACCATATCCCGGAAATTGACGGTGTCGTTCTTATGCCTCTCCGCCACTCCGTCGTTCCATAATTTACTGTCGGGAACGGGAAGAAAAGGTTCATGCACCAACGTCATCGGATAATAAACCAGAAACGGATGCTGTTTGTGGGTATCAATAAAATCCAACAGATAATCGACAAAGATATCCGGCCCATAGTGGTTTTCCGTTACGGGAAGCGTCACGCCATCCCGTTCTATTAAAGGCCTTGCATACCGTTCGCCTTCGCTTCTTGCGTAAGATAATTGCCAAAGGCAATAATGGTCAAAGCCAAAATGAGCCGGCAGTTTATTGTTTGCGCCTAATTGCCATTTTCCGGCAATCACGGTTTCGTACCCTGCCGCTTTTGCCAGATGGGCAAATGTTTTCTGGTTCGGATCAAGATAGGCAAACTCTACGTAATTTTTATAATTATACTTCCCCGTCATCAGTTGCACACGGCTCGGCGTACTCAAGGGCTGTGAAAATCCATAGTTAAAAAGGATGCCTTCCTCCGCCAAACGGTCAATGTTCGGCGTTTGATAAGAACTGCCGTAACTTCCGACACATTCCTTCCCCATATCGTCGGCCAGTATGAGGACGATATTCGGATGCGTAACAGACGTCTGCTGCGCCTGCAATGCCGGCGACATCGTCAGCAGCGATCCTGCCAGACAAGGCTTGATGTGATTGAAATTAGAATACTTCATCCCGAACATCGTTTTCTTTTTTGAAATAAGGATTCCATTCCGTCGGCTCGGGGGCGTTCACCGTTTTTTTCCATTGCTGTAATTTCTCTTTCAACGCTGCCGTTTTTTCGGGGTTTGCCTCAGCCAGATCATCCTTTTCGCCGATATCCTCTTTCAGGTTATACAATTCTATGCGTCCGTCTTCATAATACTGCAACAGTTTATAATTGCCGGAACGGACAACGCTTACCGGACGTGTACGGAAATTACCTTTTACCGCCTTATTTCTGTCGCCGTTTTCAAGATAAGCGGGGAAATGCCAGTATAAATCCCGTTCTTTGAGGTCTTTACCTTTCAGGAGCGGCAGGAAACTTACACCGTCCGTTTCGTTGTTCAACGGCTGGGTTATACCGGCAATCTCCAGAAACGAAGGATAAAAATCTATTCCGATAACAGGCGTGGATGTCGAGGTTCCCGCTCGTGTCACTCCAGGCCAGCGGACAAACAGCGGGACGCGTATTCCCCCTTCATAGAGCGTACCTTTAGCGCCCCTTAACGGACGTTGTGCCGTCACGCCTCCGAAACCTCCGTTATCGGAGAAAAATATAACGACCGTATTATCTGCAATTTTCAACGAGTCCAGTGCATGAAGCAACCGTCCGACACCTTCGTCGAGGCTTTCGAGTTGTCCGGCATATTTCGGATTGTCGTGCAAACGCGCTTCGTCAGCCTGTTTTGCCTGATATTTGACGATCTTTTCTTCTTTTGCCTGTGTCGGCGTATGGACGGCAAAATGAGAAAGATAGAGAAAGAACGATGTTTCTCTTTTTTTCGAAATGAAACGAATGGCCTCGTCGGTCAGCCGATCGGTCAAATATTCGCCTTCTTTTCCGTCGTTTATTCCTTCGTGAACCGTCTCACTGTTCTTTGCCCCGTACGGATAGAAATAGCTGTTAGGCCCTCCGCTGCCGGCGATTACAAAATCAAATCCCTGCTGTTGCGGGCCGGTGCCGACCCTGTTATGCCCCAACTGCCATTTTCCTATCAGCCCGGTTTCATATCCGGCATGCTTCAGTTCTTCCGCAATGGTGACAAAACTAAGGTCGAGCGTTGTCAGGTTTTTAACAGGAATAAGTTTCCGTAATGTAGAATTGCCGCGTTCACTTGTTCCTACCGTAAAAACGCCATGCCGCGGCGTGTACTTCCCCGTCAGGAGAGATGCCCGACTGGGAGCGCTGTTCGGGCCACAGGAATAGGCTTCCAGAAAGCGGAAACTTTCGCCTGCCAGCTTGTCAATGGC
The DNA here is from genome assembly GCA_031283785.1 of Tannerella sp. The sequence continues at coordinate 2,871 of JAITBC010000421.1, forward strand.
CGGCGTCTCGTAGTAGTTGCTGCCGGAGGCTACATCCGTCCATCCCAAATCATCCGCATATATGAACAGGATATTTGGTCGTCTCTCATTTTCGCTCTGCTTAACCGGCGTGCTGCAGGACACAACAGGCAACAGGTAACCGGAAAACAGGAGGCTGCGTTTAATAAATTCTCTGCATGTATTCATAAATCATCTTATTTAGTCAATCCCAACCGGGATTTTGCGTTAATTTAGGATTCAAGTCTATTTCCCGCTGTGGTAC